>CAYUMA010000024.1:0-6474 GCA_964445675.1 uncultured Pseudomonadales bacterium
CATGCTCGGCATCGCGACGTCCTACCCGGTTGCGTTGATCGAGCGCCGGTTTCGCCCGGCGTATCTGCTGCTGCGCGATGTCGGCGGAATCGATCTGGGGGAACGCTTCACCAACGGGCACATTCAGCCGCTGGTCGCGCTGTTTGCCGACCTCGCCCGCGCTGGACTGGTCCACGGCGACGCGCGCGCGTCCAATTTCATCGACGTCGACGGCACGATCCATCTGGTCGGTCTGCGCAACATGCGCGTGCCGTTCACGCAATGGGGCTTGTCGCGCGGCGTCGCGCGCGACCTCAAGCGATTCATCGGCAACTGGTCGGATAGCGCGACGATTCGTGCTGCGCTCAATCGCGCCTTCGTGGCGTTGTGGCCCCCTGGCGCGGCATCACGCCGTCGTCTGGCTCGCTGAAGGGACGGACCACGCCGGCGCGCCGTGCTGTTGCGCACACTCATCGGCTGCCCATAGAGTGGCGTCAGTTTGCACAACAGGTGGACGCTTCATTGATGATCTGGCGGGCGCTGTACGCAGCGTTGCTGATCCTGTGTTATCCGTTCGTCGTGCTGTGGCTGATCATGCGCGGCGCGCGCGATTCGGCGCATCGGGGGGGTCGGCGCGAACGGCTTGGCTGGGTCTACGCGTCGGTGCCGCGCGATGTCGTCTGGGTTCACGCGGTGTCCGCCGCAGAAGCCGCCGCCGCGGCGCCATTGGTTCGCGAATTGGTCGCGCACCTACCCGATGTTCGCGTTCTGGTGACGACGACGACGCCGACCGGCGCGGGTCAAGTGCGGCGGTTGCTCGGAAACCGCGTATCGCACTGTTACGCGCCGTACGACTTTCCATGGGCGCTGCGCCGATTCCTCAACCGCGTGCGACCGCGCCTGCTGGTGCTGATCCGGACCGAGTTGTGGCCGAACATGGTGCGCATGAGCGCCGCGCGGCATATTCCCGTCGTGCTGATCAATGCGCGATTGACCGAGCGATCGGCGCGCCGTTACGGGCATGTCAGCGCGTTTACGAGCGACACCTTGCGGCGGATGTCGTGGATCGCCGCGCAGTCTTCGCAGGATGCGGAACGTTTCATCGAGCTTGGCGCACCGGCAGAGATTGTCGACGTGGTCGGCGATGTGAGCTTCGACGTCGAAATGCCCGGCGACTTCGACGAAAGGGTCGCGGCCTTGAAGGCTCGTTGGGAGACGACGGACCGCCCGGTCTGGATTGCTGCCGGTACTCAGGTTGCCGAGGACGAAGTTGTTCTCGATGCGCATCGGTCGCTGTTGAAGAAGGACCCGCGCGCGTTGTTGATCCTCGTCCCCCGCCATCCCGAGCGGTACGACGAAGCACTCGAACATGCTGAGCCACTGATCATGCAGCGCATGGCCACGGCTGTCGGCGCGACCGCGCAGGTCATCGTCGGCGACACGATGGGACAGCTGATCTACCTGTACGGCGTGGCGACGGTTGCGTTTGTCGGTGGCAGCCTCTCCGTCGCCGGTGGCCTGCAGAATCCGATCGAGGCCGCGGCGTCGGCGTTGCCGCTGCTGATGGGCCCGCACGACTTCAAATACGACAGGGTGGTCGCTGCGTTCGAAGCCGGTGGTTGTCTGCACCGCGTGGCGGACGCGGCGAGTCTGGCCGCGGCGGTCGGTGGTCTGTTCGAAGACTCCGCGCGGCGCGCGGTCGAAGCGGCGCGTGCCCGGGCAGTGGTTGCGACCTACGCGGGTGCCGCCAGCCGGATCGCGCAACGGCTCGCAAAAGGCCTGGCGTAGCCGCGCGGCCCCGTTACAGGCGCTGAACGAAAATCGGGTTCATTGCTGGCTGGCGCCGGGGTCCGTGACGGTGTTGACGCGCTGCACCGGCTGGCTGGGATCGGTGTACGAGTTCAGCCGCTCGACATCCGCCGCTGACAGCGTACCCGCGGTTCGATACAGCAACAGCAAGTCGCGCACATAGTTGTAGCGCGAATCCGCGTAATCGAACTGCGATAAAAAGAGCCGCTGCTGGGCTTGCAGTACGTCGACGATATTTCGCGTACCAACTTCGTAACCGGTCTCCGTCGCGTCGAGCGCGGACTCGGCCGACTTGATGGCCTTGATGCGCGCCCGCACGCGAATGACGTCCGTCGTCACGGCGCGCAGCAGGTTGCGCGTATCGCGGCTCACGGTCCACTCGTTGTTGCGCAACAGTTCCTGTGCTCCGATCAATCGCGCGCGCGCTTCGCGCACCCGTGAACTCGTGTAGCCCCCCTGGTAAATCGGCAGTTGCGCTTGCAATGCAAATGTTCGTGTATTGGTTTCGCCGCCGAGGAAGCTCGGGCCGTTGGTCGACGCCTCGTTATAACTCGCGAGCGCATCGATCGTCGGTAAAAAATCGCCTTGGCGTGCGCGCACGTCGCGTTGCGAGGCGACTTCCTGCTCGCGTGACGCCAGCACGCCCGGATTGTTGGCGAGAGCGATGTTGACCCATTCATCCTCGTCGACCGATTCGGGATTCACGATCGGCAGATCGGCACTTATCCGATCGACCTCCTGGTACGACGCACCGGTCAGCGTGTACAGAGTTTCGAAAAAGATGCCCTGGTCGCGCTCGGCCTGGATCCGGCGGACCACGACATTGTCGAGTGCCGCGGTCGCCTCCAGCACGTCGGTGATTGCGACGAGACCCACGTCGAAGCGCTGCTGCACTTGTTCCTGCTGGCGCTTGACGGCCGCTTCTTCGGCGACTGTCGATTCGAGCACTGCCTGGCTTCGCAGTACGTCGAGATAGGCCGACACGGTGCGCACGATCAACGCCTGCTCGGACGACGCGTAATCGTACGCGGCGCCTTTTTTGATCGCCTTGGCGCTCTGATAGTTGTAGTACGCCGCGACGTCGAATATCGGCTGCACAACCTGCGCTTGCCAGCTGTGCTGATTGAACTCGCGACCCGGGACGCTGATGCGCTGCCCGAATGTCGGGCTCGTTGGGTCGGTGTCGATGAAATCCGAGCCGGGGAATTCGAGTCGCGTGCGTGCGCCGGTCGCATTTGCGTTGACGTTCGGCAACAACGCGGCGCGCGTCTGCGGCACGATCTCTTTGCGCGCTGCATATTCTTGTTTAGCCGCTCCGAGCACCGGATCGTTTTCGAGCGCCGCCTGATAGACGTCGGCGACGTTCGCAGCAGATGCCCCCGCCGCGTATGCCGTCAATGCGCCGGCCGTCAATGCACGGCGCAATACTGCGCGCACGGTCATTGCGCGGACTGGCTTTGCGCGAAGAGCGAGATACGAAAATGTCAGCATGATGAGCCTTCGTAAAACTGCGCCGCAGTCTAGCAGATAGTCGTCGCAGCGAGGCACGATCCGACGTGTCCGCAGCGCGTTACAGCGCGGATATGCGAAGGATTTGGCACGTGAGATCAATCGCTCACGCGTGTAGGAGGTCCCCACTCGACATTGTGGGATGCCTGGTTAGAATGACCCGACGAGTCGTTAATTCAGCAACGCAAAAGAACGTGACAGCACCACGCTATCGAATCGATCTAACGGCGCACATGGCAGAGTGCGACGCGAATTATTTGCGTCTCGTCAAGCTTGCGCCGGACCTCGACGACGACGCGCAGCGCCTGCTGGTGCTGGTGGTCGCGGAGCGCCGCATCACCGTGCGCATCGTGCTGTTGGAACGCTGTCCGTACACCTCGTTGATCGAGATTTCTCAGCACCCGTGGCTCGATGGCCTCGCCTTCGAATTGCCGGCGCCGCGATTGCTCGTGCGGATGTATCACGACGCGCGTTCGGCAGAGGTCGTCGAGTTCCAGGCCGGGCGCCGCTTCCATCCCGTGTACGCGTATCCGAACGAAGAAATGCGCCAGCGCGACGAGAAGGCGCAGATCAATCGTTTCCTCGCCGAATACCTGTCCGCATGCCTCTATCACGGCGTGGCCGAAGACGTGCAGGTGGTCGTGGGTGGCTAGCCGTTGTGATTAGTGGTTGACACGAGGCCGCGTACGTCTCAACGCGCCACTGAATTGCGATCCGCTTCGATACTTCAGATCACCGACCTGCACCTGCTGCAGGACGCCGACGCACGCCTGCTCGGCGTCGATACCGCAGCGAGTCTCGATGCGGTGTTGTGTGCGGCGCTTGCGGAACACGCAGCCGACGCGCTGCTCGTGACCGGCGACATCGCGCACGAGCCGACGCAGCCTGCGTATGCACGCGCCCGCGCGTTGATCGAACGGCGGTATCAGGGTCGCGTGTTGTGGCTGCCTGGCAATCATGATCTGGGCTCGGCACTCGTGGCTGCGCGCGTCGATGAAGCCCGCGTTCAACTCGAGTTCGGCGACTGGAGCATCATCGCGCTCGACACCCACGTCGACGGCGCCGAAGGTGGCTACGTCGTGCCGGCCGAACTGCAGCGTTTACGCGAACGCTTGACCCGCAGTGACGCGCGCTTCGTCATCGTCGTCGGTCATCATCCGGCGCTGCCGATCGGCACGCCGTGGCTCGACAAGGGATGTATCCGCAATGGCGCTGAATTGCTCGAGGTATTTGCGCGCGACGCGCGCGTGAAAGCCTACGTGTGCGGGCACGTGCATCAGGACACGGTATCGACCTATCGCGGCGTGCAGTTGCTGACGACGCCGTCGACGTGTTTTCAGTTTGTCGCGCGGACGCAGCGCTTCTCGGTCGACGCGACACCGCCGGGCTGGCGCTGGCTCGAACTCGCCGCCGACGGTACCCTCACGACCCGCGTGGGCCGTGCGACGGAATATGCCGTGACACTCGACGTATCGAAGATCAAGCATTAGCACGGGCACGTACTTCAGCAAAAGCACGCAGGACGCGGCGCGGGACAGATGACCGAAGCAAAATATTCAGCGCAATCCATTCAGGTGTTGTCGGGCCTCGAGCCGGTGCGGCGTCGACCCGGCATGTACACCGACACGTCGCGCCCCAACCACCTCGTCGCCGAGGTCGTCGACAACAGCGTCGATGAGGCGCTCGCCGGATTCGCGCACGAAATTCACGTCACGCTGCTCGACGACGGCTCTGTCGACGTCATCGACGATGGCCGGGGCATGCCCGTCGACATTCACCCCGAATACAAAACGTCGGGCGTCGAGCTGATCCTGACGCGGTTGCACTCGGGCGGAAAGTTCGACAACGAAACCTATGCGTTCTCGGGCGGGCTGCACGGCGTCGGCGTGTCGGTCGTCAACGCATTGTCGAGTTGGCTCGAAGTCGAAGTGCGGCGCGATGGCGCGGTGCATCACCAACGCTACGAAAACGGCGCGCCGGTGACAAAACTGAAAGTCATAGATGTCGTCGGGAAGCGCAACACCGGCACCCGCGTGCATTTTTTGCCGGACCCGTCGTACTTCGACACGAGCCAGGTCGCAGTCGGCCGCCTCAAACATCTGCTGCGCGCAAAAGCCGTGTTGTGTCCGGGGCTGCGCGTCAGTCTGACGGTGCAGCGCGGCGATAAGGCGGACACCGAGGAGTGGTTGTACGCGGAAGGGCTCGCGGGGTATCTGTTGCAGGAGCTGGGTGGCGCCGAGATGGTACCCAGCCAACCGTTCTGTTATGGCGCGCAAGGCAATCACGAAGCCGTCGACTGGGCGCTCGTGTGGATCGCCGACGGAGGGGACCTCGTCACCGAGAGTTACGTCAATCTGATTCCGACGCCGCTCGGCGGCACGCACGTCAATGGTCTGCGCAGCGGCCTGACCGACGCGCTGAAGGAGTTCTGCGATTTTCGCGATCTGTTGCCGCGTGGACTGAAGCTCACCGGCGACGATCTGTGGGATCAATGCAGCTACGTGCTGTCGGCGAAGCTTGCCGATCCGCAATTTTCCGGGCAGACCAAGGAGCGCCTGTCGTCGCGCCAGTCGGCCGCATTCATTTCCGGCGTATCGAAGGATGCGTTCAGCTTGTGGCTCAACGAACATCCGCAGGAAGGGGCGAAGATCGCCGAGATAGCGATCCGCAATGCGCAGCGGCGGATGCAGGCGGCCAAAAAAGTCGAGCGCAAGAAGATCACCGCCGGTCCGGCGCTACCGGGGAAGCTCGCGGACTGCTCCGACCAGGACAGCGAACGCTCGGAGCTGTTTCTCGTCGAAGGCGATTCGGCCGGAGGCTCGGCGAAGCAGGCGCGCAATCGCGAGTTTCAGGCCGTGATGCCGCTGCGCGGCAAGATCCTGAATACCTGGGAGATCGATTCATCGGAGATTCTGGCGTCGCAGGAGGTGCACGACATCAGCGTCGCGCTCGGCGTCGATCCCGCATCATCCGATCTGTCGGGGCTGCGTTACGACAAGATCTGCATCCTCGCCGACGCCGACTCAGACGGCGCGCACATCGCAACGTTGTTGTGCGCGTTGTTTCTGCGCCACTACCGCGCGCTGGTCGAGGCGGGCCACATCTACGTCGCGATGCCACCGCTGTATCGGATCGACGCGGGCAAAGATGTTTTTTACGCGCTCGATGAGTCGGAAA
>CAYUMA010000025.1:0-6611 GCA_964445675.1 uncultured Pseudomonadales bacterium
GGAAGGGGTCTGACCCCATGCGACAATTCCTGGCGGTCTTGCGCGGCATCTGGTCTCAGTTCCGATCGATCGGCATGGTCTTCATGCACACGTTCGCACCGCGCAACGTGATCGCGTATCCCGAAGTGATGCCGCCCGTACCGCCGCGTTACCGCGGGCGCATCGTGCTGACGCGCGACCCCGACGGCGACGAACGCTGCGTCGCGTGCAATTTGTGCGCGGTCGCCTGTCCGGTTGGCTGCATTTCGCTGCAGAAAGCCGAACGTGTAGAAGACGGCCGCTGGTACCCCGAGTTTTTCCGCATCAATTTTTCGCGCTGCATCTTCTGCGGCCTGTGCGAGGAGGCCTGCCCCACTACCGCGATTCAGTTGACGCCCGATTTCGAGATGGGCGAATACGTCCGCCAGAACCTCGTCTACGAAAAAGAGCACCTGCTGATCTCCGGTCCCGGCAAATATCCCGACTACAACTTCTATCGCGTTGCCGGCATGTCGATCAGCGGCAAAGACAAAGGCCAGGCGTTGAACGAGGAACCGCCCGTCGACTACAAGAGCCTGCTGCCATGAGCCTGTTCTCGGTGAGCCTGCTTGTCGTGAGGAAGGGATGATCGAGATCGGATTCTACGTCGCCTCCGCTGTCGCGCTCGTGTCGACGATGCTCGTGGTCACGAACACCAATCCGGTGCACGCGCTGCTGTATCTGGTGTTGTCGCTGCTCGCGATTTCGATGGTGTTCTTTCTGCTCGGCGCGCCATTCGCCGGCGTGCTCGAGATCATCATCTACGCCGGCGCGATCATGGTGTTGTTCGTGTTCGTCGTGATGATGCTGAACCTCGGCGACCGCACGGTGGCGCAGGAACGCGAGTGGCTCAGCGGCGCGGCGTGGGTCGGCCCCGTCGTTCTCGCATCGATTCTGCTGGTCCAACTGCTCGTGTTGTTATGGCCGCACGAAGCGTTGACGCCCGCGGGCACTGCGATCATCGGCGCCAAAGCAGTTGGCATCGCGCTGTATGGACCCTATCTGATCGCAGTCGAACTCGCGTCGATGCTGCTGCTCGGGGGCCTCGTCGCCGCGTACCACCTCGGCAGGCACCAGGACCCATGAGCAGACAAGACGCATGAACGCTCTGCAGTCGATTCCGATGGAACACGGCCTGCTGCTGGCCGCGGCGCTGTTCGCGCTCGGAACTGCCGGACTGATGCTGCGCCGCAATCTGCTGTTCATCCTGATGTCGGCGGAGATCATGATGAACGCGACCGCGCTTGCCTTCGTCGTCGCCGGCTCGCGCTGGGGCACCGCGGACGGTCAGGTGATGTTCGTGCTGATTCTGACGCTGCAGGCGGCCGAAGCCTGCGTCGGCCTCGCGCTGGTCATTCAGCTCTTCCGCCGTTTCAAGACGCTCGACGTCGACGCGGCGGCGACGATGCGAGATGACCGGTGGCGATGATGCTGTCATGGATCTGCTTTGCACCGCTGCTCGCGTTCGTCGTGTTGACGCTGACGCGCGAACGCGTGCCGGAGAGCGTTGCTGCATTCATCGGCGTCGGCAGCGTCGGCGTGTCGGCGCTGCTCACGGCGCTGGTCGGGCATGCATTCCTCACGGATCCGCCGGTCGGCGGCGCCTACAGCGTTTCACTGTGGACGTGGATGCACGTCGGCGCATTTGCACCGACGTTCACGCTGAAGCTCGACGCGCTGTCGCTGACGATGCTCGGCGTCATCACGGGCGTCGGCTTCTTCATCCACCTGTTTGCATCGTGGTACATGCGCGGTGACGACGGCTACGCGCGATTCTTCTCGTACATGAATCTGTTCGTCGCCAGCATGCTGTTCCTCGTGCTCGCGGACGACCTGCTGTTTCTGTATTTCGGCTGGGAAGGCGTCGGCCTGTGCAGCTACCTGCTGATCGGCTTCTGGTACAAGGATCCCGCCAACGGGGCCGCGGCGCGCAAGGCGTTCATCGTCACGCGCGTCGGCGACACGTTGATGACGCTGGGGCTCTTCGTGCTGTACCGGCAATTTCACACCCTGCAAATCGAGACGATCCTGAATGCCGCACCCGCCGTATGGGCCGTTGGCGCTCCGGTCGCAACGCTCGCGTGTTTGTTATTGCTCGGCGGCGCGGTCGGCAAATCGGCGCAGTTGCCCTTGCAGACATGGCTGCCCGACGCGATGGCGGGACCGACGCCCGTATCCGCGCTGATTCACGCCGCGACGATGGTCACGGCGGGGGTGTACCTGATTGCGCGGATGGAACCGCTGTTCGCGCTGTCGCCGTTTGCGCTTCAGTGCGTCGGAATCGTCGGCGCCATCACGCTGTTGTTGGCGGGATTCACCGCGCTGATGCAGACCGACATCAAACGCATCCTCGCGTACTCGACGATGAGCCAGATCGGCTACATGTTCCTCGCCGAAGGGGTCGGTGCGTATGGTCCGGCGATGTTCCATCTGATGACGCACGCGTTTTTCAAAGCGCTGCTGTTCCTGTCCGCCGGTTCCGTCATTCTGGCGCTGCATCACGAGCAGGACATCTTCAAGATGGGCGGGCTGCGCCGGCGGTTGCCGTTCGTGTTCGCGAGCATGCTGGTCGGCACGCTCGCACTGACCGCATTTCCGTTTACGGCGGGTTATTTCTCGAAGGACGAGATCCTGCACGAGGTTTACCTCAGCGGACACCACGGTCTGTGGATCGCGGGACTCCTCGGCGCGTTCCTGACGTCGCTGTACAGCTTCCGTCTGATCTTCGTGGTTTTTTTCGGACCGGAACGTTCGGCAGGCAGCCCGCCGCACGGCGCCACCGCGCTAAGCCACCATATCCCCCTCGCGGTATTGTTGGTGCTGTCGCTGGTCGGTGGATTCATCGCGCTGCCGCTGTCGGGCATGTTCCCGGCGCCGACCACCGGGCACGGCGACAACGCCGCCTGGGCCGCCCACGTTCCGCTGGTCGTGTCGCTCGCGGGAATCGCGCTGTCCTGGCTGCTGTTTGCGCGCGCCCCGCAGGTGCCGGCGGCACTGGCGCGCAACCCCGCGATCGCATGGATCGGCGCGCTCTGGCGCAACGCCTGGGGTTTCGACTGGCTTTACGACCGCCTGTTCGTGCGCCCCTTCGTCTGGTTGGCCGCGGTCAATCGTAACGACACGATCGATCGGGTCTTCGCGGTGATTCCAGCGGCCCTGCGCGGTGCGAGCATTCCGGCACTCATGGCACAAAACGGCAACCTTCGCTGGTACGCCGGGGTCGCCGCCGCCGGGCTATGCGCGCTGATTGCGCTGGTCGCATTCAAGTGAGCGCGCAGCGATGACTCTCGTATCGTTGATCGCGATTCCCATCGTCGGTGCCTTTCTGAGCTGGCAGAGCGGTCGTTACTCGCGCGCCGCGCCGCGCTGGATCGCGGCAGCAGCGATGGCGATCGCACTCGGATTCTCGCTGTGGTTATGGGCCAGCCACGACTATTCGTTCACCGGCGCCGGCTTCTCGGCCGCGAGCGAGGGTCTCCCGCAATGGACGCTCGAGTACCGCGCGACGTGGATCCCCGCGATCGGCGCGAGCTTTCACCTCGGCCTCGACGGCTTGTCGCTGCTGCTGATCGTGCTGACGAATCTGCTGGGGCTCCTCGCCGTCGTCAGTTCATGGCGCGACATCGATCGCGACGCCGGCTTCTTTCACCTCAACCTGCTGCTGAACCTCGCCGGCGTCATCGGCGTATTCCTCGCGCTCGACCTGCTGCTGTTCTTCTTCTTCTGGGAAATGATGCTGGTGCCGATGTACTTCCTGATTGCGCTCTGGGGCTACGACGCGCCCGACGGCAAGACGCGAACGTACGCGGCGGTCAAGTTCGTCATCTACACGCAAGCATCGGGTCTGTTGTTGCTGATCGCAATTCTCGGACTCGCGTACGCTCACGTCGCAGCGACCGGCGTGTTGACGTTCGACTACCACGACCTGCTCGGCACGCCGATGGATGCGTCCCTCGAGTGGCTGCTGATGCTCGGATTTTTCATCGCATTCGCCGTGAAGATGCCGCTCGTCCCGCTGCACGGCTGGCTGCCGGACGCGCACACGAATGCGCCCGTTGGCGCGTCTGTCGATCTCGCGGGAATCCTGCTGAAGACCGCCGCATATGGACTGTTGCGATTCGGCATTCCGCTGTTCCCGCACGCGGCTGTCGAGATTGCGCCGCTCGCAATGTGGCTCGGCGTTGCCGGCGTCATCTACGGCGCTGTCGTCGCGTTTTCGCAGACGGACATCAAACGGCTCATCGCGTACACGAGCATCAGCCACATGGGGTTCATCGTGATCGGCGTGTTCGCGGGTACGGACCAGGCGCTGATCGGCGTCGTCGTGCAGATGATCGCGCACGGACTGTCGGCCGGCGCGTTGTTCATTCTGTGCGGCGAGATCCAGGAGCGCCTGGGCACGCGCGATCTGCGGCAAATGGGCGGCATGTGGTCGCGGCTGCCGAACCTGCCGCCGCTGCTGCTCTTTTTCGCGGTGGCGACGCTCGGGCTGCCCGGCCTCGGCAACTTCGTCGGCGAATTCCTGATTCTCTCCGGCGCATTCGTCGTTGCGCCGTGGGTCACGGCGGCCGCGTCGATCGGCATGATCCTCGCGGTCGTCTACTCGTTGATCATGGTGCAGCGCGCGCTGCAGGGACCGGTGGCGGGCGTCATTGCGGACCCGCAACTGAATCTCGTGGATCTGTCGATGCGCGAACTCACGATGCTCGTGTCGCTCGTGGTGCTACTGATCGGCCTCGGGCTGTATCCGCAACCTGTCATCGACGCGGCTGTTGCGCCGATGCACGCGTTTGAAGCGATTTACGGCGCCGCGGCACCCGTAGTGCCCGCCGGAGCCGCGCCGTGAACGCGACCGTCGTCGCATTGATGCCGCTGTTGGTGACGGCCGCGACCGTCGTCGTCGCAATGCTGGCAATTGCACTGCGGCGCGACCACCGGCTCACCGCCGGCGTCACGTTCGCAGGGATGGCTGCCGCTTTCGCGAGCCTGGTCCCAACCTGGATTGCGGGAGACGCCGCCACCATCGCGATCAGCAACCTGCTGATCATCGACGGCGTCGCGCGATTCGCGATGGCGCTGATTCTGTTGACGACGCTGGCAGTCCTCACGCTATGCCCGCCCTACGTCAGCGGCTATCGCGGCAATCGTGAAGAGCTGTATCTGCTGATCGGCGTCGGCACCGTCGGTGGGTTGACGCTCGCGTGCGCGAGCCACGCAGCGACGCTGTTGCTCGGTCTCGAACTGCTCGGATTGCCAATGGTCGGCGCTGTCGCATATGGCGTTGATCTGCCGCGCTCGATCGAAGGCGGCGTCAAGTATCTCGTGTTGTCCGCCGGCGCCTCGGCGACGCTGCTCTTCGGCATCGCGCTCATCTACGCCGAGCACGGCGCGCTCGATGTGTCGACGCTCGCCGCAGCAATGGCCAGCGCCGGACAAGGCTCGGCGCTCGCGACCGTCGGCGCGGTGATGGTGCTCGCCGGCCTCGCGTTCAAGCTGTCGTTCGTGCCGTTTCACCAATGGACACCTGACGTCTACGAGGCAGCACCCATGCCGGTCACCGCATACCTGGCGACAGTCGTGAAACTCGGCGCATTTGTCGCCGCACTGCGGATTCTGCATGCGGGCGTTGGCGGCGCCTCGCCGTTGATCATCTCTGCCATCGTCTTGCTCGCACTCGCATCGATGGTGGTCGGCAGCTTGCTCGCACTGCGCCAGACCAATCTGAAGCGCCTGCTCGCCTACTCGTCGATCGCGAACTTCGGTTTTCTGGCTGTGCTGCTCGCGATACCGGGCCTGCTGGCCGTGCGCGCAGCGGGTGTATACCTCGTGGGCTACCTCGTCGCGTCGCTCGGCGTGTTCGGCGTCATGACGATCGTGTCGAGTCCGACGAGCGGGCGCGACCATGAAAATCTCGACGCGTACCGCGGACTGTTCTGGCATCGCCCGTATCTGGCCGCGATCCTCATCGCGATGTTGTTGTCGCTCGCGGGCATTCCGTTCACCGCGGGTTTCATCGGCAAACTCGCGGTGATCGGCGTCGGCGTCCGGGTTGGGCAGTGGTGGCTCGTCGGCGGCATCGCACTCGCGAGCGCGATCAGCATCTTCTACTACCTGCGCGTCATCAACGCGTTGCTGACCGCCGCTCCGCCGGGGTCTGACCCCGCGCCTTCAACGATGGGCTGGATCCGCGGGGCCGGCGCTCTGGTACTGCTCGCCGCCGCGATCGCGACGATCTGGCTCGGCGTTCTGCCGCAGCCGCTGTTCAACATCGGACGCGACCTCGTACTGCCTTAATGTCCGGGGTCAGACCCCGCGTCAACATCTGGGGTCAGACCCCGCGTCCCGGGAACCCGCGTCACAAATCTGAAATCAAGCGCTTGCTTGAATAAAGCGACTGCTTTAAATTGCGCATCCCGTCACTCATTCAGGGACGCCGTCTTGGCAGACCACTCCGCCGCTCAGCAACGGCTCGTACAGGCAGCGCTGAAGATATTCGCATCGAAAGGCTACGAAGGCGCGTCGACGCGCGAGATCTGCCGGTTGGCCGAGGTCAACGTCGCGGCGATCCACTACTACTTCGGCGATAAAGCCTC
>CAYUMA010000026.1:0-4479 GCA_964445675.1 uncultured Pseudomonadales bacterium
GACGGTCCCGGTGGCGGTGGTCGCCTCTTTGAGGAACGTCCGCGTGTTCTGGATTAGATACAGAGCCACTGCCAGCAACACGATGCCGAGCGCGGTGAAGCCGTACTTGATGAGGTTGGCGGATTTCATCTTGCCCCCCGACAAGATCAACCGTTCGGAATATGCGCCCGCTGGGTTGTGGCGGCAATGGCTGAGTCGTGATCGTCTGTCATCAAACATTCACGCCGCCGTCACGAGGCTGAAACCTGAGCGAATCAGTCTGGCAACATGAATGCAAACACGTCGTACGCAATTCAAGAACCCCGCAAGACCCACTTCCGCACGATCTTTCTCTCCGACATCCATCTTGGAACGCGCGGTTGTCGCG
Source organism: uncultured Pseudomonadales bacterium (assembly GCA_964445675.1). Classification (GTDB taxonomy): domain Bacteria; phylum Pseudomonadota; class Gammaproteobacteria; order Pseudomonadales; family Azotimanducaceae; genus DATJGR01. Next base: position 368 of record CAYUMA010000026.1, read on the forward strand.
CGGAGTTGCTGCTCGAGTTTCTGAAGCAGCACACGTGTGACGAGCTGTATCTGGTCGGCGACATCATCGATGGATGGCGTTTGCGGAGCGGCTTTTACTGGCCGCAGACCCACACCAACGTGATGCGGCGTTTCCTGACGCTGTCCAAACGCGGTACGCAGGTCACCTACGTCACCGGCAACCACGACGAGTTCCTGCGCAAATACTCGGACATGGAGATCGGCAACATCAGAGTGGTCGACGAGGCGGTACACAAAACCGCGGACGGACGGCGCCTTCTGGTTGTGCATGGCGACGAGTACGACATCATCACCCGGTATCACGCGTGGGTCGCGTTTCTGGGTTCGCTCGGCTACGGCGCCCTCCTGGCGCTGAACGGCCACCTGAACCGGTTTCGCACGACCCTCGGGTTTGGCTACTGGTCGTTGTCGGCCTGGGTCAAGTATCGCGTGAAGCGCGCGGTGAGTTTTGTCAGCGGCTTCGAAGAAGCCGTCAGTCAGCACTGTCGCCAACGCGGCTTCGACGGCGTGATCTGCGGCCACATCCACCACGCCGAAATCACCGACTACGACGATGTGCGCTACATGAATTGCGGCGACTGGGTCGAGTCGTGCACGGCGTTGGTCGAAGACGACGCGGGCGTTTTCAGCCTGATTCGTTGGGCGGACGAAATGAACTTGGCTGCACAAGGCGCAGTACCGCTGGCGATGGTGCGGAGGTTGCGCGCTTGAAGTTGCGCTTGAAGTTGTTAGTGATCTCCGATGCGTGGGAGCCGCAGACCAACGGGGTCGTCACGACGCTCAAGCACGTCAACGCCCAACTGGTGCGGCGCGGACTCGATGTCACCGTGGTGCATCCCGGTCTCTTCAAGACGCTGCCGCTACCCGGCTATCCGGAAATCCGCGTCGCGATCAACCCGTGGCGCGTCGGCCGCATGATTCTGGCAGAACGCCCGGACACGATTCACATCGCGACCGAAGGACCGTTGGGAATCGCCGCGCGATTGTTTTTGACGCGCCGGTCGATTCCGTTTTCAACGTCGCTACATACGAAGTTCCCCGAGTACATTGCCGCGCGCACCAGAGTGTCGCCGGCCATGGGCTACGCGTTCCTGCGCTGGTTCCATAGACCCGCCAGTGCGACTCTCGTTACAACGACGTCACACAGGCGCGAACTCGAGGCCTGGGGTCTCGAGCACCTCGTCGTCTGGGGTCGCGGCGTCGACACAGAGCAATTCGCGCCGCGGCGTCGCGAGCCGCGCGCATGGCCGCGCTTGTTGTATGTCGGCCGCGTTGCGATCGAGAAGAACCTCGAAGCGTTTCTCGAGTTGCCCTACAAGGCAACGAAGGTCGTCGTCGGTGACGGTCCCGCGCGCGCGGCGTTGCAGGCGCGCCACCCCGAAGTCGAGTGGGCCGGCTACCGTTACGGCGCCGAACTCACCGCCTACTACGCCGACGCGGACGTGTTCGTGTTTCCGTCTCGCACCGACACCTTCGGCCTCGTGATGCTCGAAGCGATGGCCTGTGGTACGCCGGTTGCCGCGTATCCGGTCACCGGACCGGTCGACGTCGTCGTCGATGGTGTCAACGGTGCGCTGGATGTCGATCTCGGCAACGCGATCAGAAGCGCGTTGACGATCGATCGAAAGCGCTGCCGGAGATTTGCGCTGGGCCATGGTTGGGATGTGATCGCGCAACGGATGGCGGCCTGTTTGGAGTTGATCGATTGGGCGCAGCCCGGCGCGGTCGGCGATTGCGCGCTCGGATACCTCGATGAGTTGCCTCCCGCCGCTGCCTCGACGTGTCGCAATCACGCTGCCGGACGGCGGCGTCATGCAACCGTAACGACCGCACCGTAGCGTTGCCGGTACCGCCGTACATGCCGAGCCGAAATGGGCTATCGGGAGTTGCTGAAGAAGTACATCCGCTTTGTCGAATCGCAGGCGGGGGAAGACTTCATCGACGCGGTCGGCTACATGGCAGATGGACCGTTCTCCGATCGCGAGTTGGGTGAACTGAAGAAACTCGCGGTTGATCGAGCGACCGACGGCGCCGCAGAGTACGCGCGTATGCGTGCGTTCAGTTATCGATTTCGCCTTCTGTGCATTTCCTTCGACCTCACGTCGCAGCAAGCCGCAGAGATGGCCGGCGTCGATGCAACACTCGTGCGGCATTGGCGCGCGAACCCGCTGTCGACCTACTACGTGGCGATGCAGGAAGACGAATTCATTCGGTTCGAGCGCGCGCTCGTCGATTGGTTGGCTCACCGACATCGCGGTGCGGATGCAGATATGCGTCGCGTCGCCGCGCGCCGCTATCCCTCAAACGCGGGCAAGAACGTACTCGGGTAGGCCGCTTCCCCCGCAAGCTTTTCCGTTGTTCCGAAGTCTCTGACTTGCGCTTTTTCTCGATCAACGTACGCAACTCGTGGCTATGGGAGTGTTCGAGGTCGCTCGCTTCGAGCGTATCGCCGCGCAGTGCCTCGATGTGCCGCTGAAACGTCGTCACCGTGTGGTCGTCGACGGTTGCGGCCGCATCGACCTGAACCTCCGCGATGCTGCGCAGCTCGTCGGCGAAGCGCCGCGTGTACGCGCGCAACAGCCCACCGCGCGCCATGATCGCAACGAGATACGGCTTGCCGCGCATCACGAACGTCGTGATGCCGGCGCGACCGCGATCTTCCATGACGCGCGCGAGCATCCGCAGCGACACCCGATTCGAGCGCTGCGCGGTAATCAAGCTGACGAGAATGCTGACGAGCCCGAACTACAGGTTGCCGGACCAGAATCCGCACACGAAGCTCGTCCCGTTCGCTGGAGGTTGCTGCGGCTCGGCGTCGACGGCGCCGCCCGAAGACTTACGCCGTGGCGCTGACTTTCTCCCGCGATTTGCCGTGCGCGCCAATGCTCGCGGCCAACGCCGCCTTCAGATCCCCGGTTCGTGGTTTCGATTTGACGAGCCTCAGCTTCGGTTTCTTGCAGCGCGCCTTCGCATCGACCAACGCGAGCACTTGTTCGCGGTGCGTGTCGCGATAGGCGGTGGGATCAAAATCCTCTTCGAGCATCCCCGTCAGCTGTTGCGCCATCACGAGCCCGCCCTCCGGCGCCGCGTAGCCGCGTTGTGCCTGGTCGTGCGGCACGATCGCATCGCCGATCCGCAGCGCGCCCTTCCACATCGCTCGGAAAACACGACGGGGATGCGCCATTCACCTTTGACGATCAGCTCGTGACAGGTGCGACATCGATCACACGAGCGCGGCGTCAGAGCTCCAGCGGCCTAATCTGGGCGACGCGCTGCGGTTCGCTGCGCCACACGTCCGACGCATCGACATACAACTCGATGCCGTTGCCGTCGGGGTCCTCGAAATACAGCGACTTCGTCACCTCGTGATCGACCGGGTTCGGCGTAATTCCGGCGGCTTCGAGCATCGCTTTCGCTTCGCGCAGATCGTCGAGGCTGCGGCCGATGTTGAAGGCGACGTGGTGCAGCCCGGGGCCGGACTGATTGTTGGCGCTGTCGCCGCTGACCTCCATCACCGCGAAGTCGTGATGATTGCCGAGCGTGAAGAACGCCATCTTCATACCGTTCTCGTCGAAGCGTGCGCACAGCGGCAGACCCAGCAGCCCGTTGTAGAAGCGTTCCGCGCGTGCACGGTCCGTCACGCGCAATACGACATGACCCAGCGCCTTGATCTTCATGTGCTATCCCGCTTGTTTGGAGTTCAGAACATACGCCGCGCAACGCCGAAGAGCCATTGCGACGTCAGCCAAACAGTCGCTTGGATGCGAGCGCCGCACCGTCGACAAGCGCTTCGAGTTTCGCCCACGCGATCTGCGGGTGCACGCGCCCCCCCCAAGCCTGCAGTCGGTGCCGGCCATCACGTTCTGCGGCCCGACGCATTTTGCAAATCGTTCGATGCGCTCCGCCACCAGCTCAGGGTGTTCGACGACATTCGTTGCATGCGAAACCACACCGGGCACCAACACTTTGCCGTCGGGTAATTTCGTCTCTTCCCAGATCCGCCACTCGTGTTCGTGGCGCACGTTGCCCGCCTCGAATAGATACGCACCCGCGTTCACGGCGAGCATCAGATCGACGATGGCGTGCAGCGGA
>CAYUMA010000027.1:0-2172 GCA_964445675.1 uncultured Pseudomonadales bacterium
TAAATGCACTTCCGCCGTTCGCGATCAACGACTGCACCTTCGCGACCGACCGCGCATTGCCGTGGCCGTTCGCGGCTGGGATCTCGGCGCGGCGCCACTGCGACGTGCGTGAGTCGAGCGCGTTGACCGCCGGATAACGGAACGTGCGCGCGGCGATCGAGTCGGGATCGGAATCTCCGCTGAGCAGCGTGGCGCCGCTCGGCGGTGGGATCAAGTCGCCGACGCGGTGGAAGTGTTTCGGATCGAGGCCGATGTGAAAGTCGGCGCCGATCGGCTCCGCGATCTCGCGCCGGAAAAACGTGCCGAGCGACGCGCCGGTGACGCGGCGTACCACTTCGCCGATCAGGTACCCCTGCGTGATCGCGTGATAGCCGCTGCGCGTGCCGGGCGTCCACCACGGCGCCTGCCGCGCGAGCAATGTCGTCATCTTCTCCCAGTCGTACGCGTCGGCAGCCACGAGCGGGCCGTCCATGCCTGACAGCCCCGCTGAGTGGCTCATGAAATGGCGCACTTCGACGCCGGCCTTGCCGTTCTGCGCGAACTCGGGCCAGTAACGCGCGACCGGCGCGTACAGGTCGATCTCGCCACGGTCGGCCAACACGAGAGCGCTGATCGCCGCCATCGTTTTGGTCGTCGAGTACACATTGACGATCGTGTCTTGTTGCCACTCGCGTTTGTGATCCTCGTCGAGGTGACCGCCCCACAAGTCGACGACGTACTCGCCCTCGACGGTGACCGCAACCGATGCGCCGAGGTCGGCGCCGTCGGTGAAGTTGCTCGCGAAGGCGTCGCGCACGGGTTCGAATTGGGCATGGCATTGCCCGTGGATTATCGGTTCGATGATCGGTCTCCTATCAGGCGCGGTAGCGTTCGGCGAGACGGCGCATGCCGGCGAGCCAGCGGTCGTAGTCCGCGGTCTTGCGCCTCATGTAGTCGGCGACTTCCGGATGCGGCAGTACCAGGAAGCGCTCGGTGTCGAGTGTTTCGGTGACCGCGTCGGCAACCTGCTCCGGTTCGAGCATGCCGTCGACGCTCGCAACGCCGTCGGGGTTGCCGGCCGTCATCGCCGTGCGCACCGCCTGCGGGCACAACACCGATACGATGATGCCTTCGTGGCCGTGCGTGATCGACAGCCACTCGGCCAGCGCAACCGCGGCGTGTTTCGTCACCGCGTATGTCGCCGATCCGATCTGCGACAAGAGGCCTGCGGCCGACGCGGTATTGAGCAGGTAGCCGCCGCCGCGTTTCACCATCCGCGGAATCAGGTTGCGCGCCGCGTACACGTGCGACATCAGATTGACTTCCCAGATCTTCTGCCACACCGCGTCCGGCGTATCGATGCCGCGGCCGATGCCGATGCCCGCGTTGGAAACGAACAGCGCGATCGGGCCGTGGTCGCGCTCGGTCGTTTCGATCAGTGCCTGGATGTCCGCCTCTTTGCTGACGTCGACCTGTCTGCTCGACCCGCCGATCTCCTTCGCAACGGCGGCTGCGCCGTTCCCGTCGAGATCCGCGACGACGACGTGTTTGGCGCCGTCTGCGGCGAAACGTCGCGCCAGCGCGCGGCCGATTCCGCTGGCGCCGCCGGTGACGACGACGACTTTGTCTTTGACCTTCATCGATTGCCCCATCGAAATTTGAATGAATCGACGAACCTTACAGATTGTGTGGACCATTTCCAATTCGCCGGATTAGCATCGAATCCGTGAACTCGAGGGGAATCGCAGCAGATGAGCAACTACGAGACGATCGAAGTCGAGACGCTGACGCCGCACATCGGCGCCGAGGTATCCGGCGTCGACCTGGCCCAGCCGCTGTCGAGCGCGCAGGAGCGCGACGTGAAGCGTGCGTTCCTGGATTGGTCGGTGCTGGTTTTCCGCGATCAGCATCTGACGCAGGAACAACACAAAGCGTTCGCGCGCCGGTTTGGCCCCCTGCACGTGCATCCGCTGAAATCGAGCGCGGATTACGAGTCCGCGGGCGACCCCGCAATCCTTGCGGTCAAGACGACGCAGAAGTCGAAGTTCACGGCCGGCGATGCGTGGCATACCGACGTATCGTGTGACGAAAAGCCACCGATGGGCTCGATGCTGTATATAAAAGAGACGCCGGTCGGCGGCGGGGGCGATACGTTGTTCGCCGACATGTATCGCGCCTTTGATACGTTGTCGG
>CAYUMA010000028.1:0-3844 GCA_964445675.1 uncultured Pseudomonadales bacterium
CGATCGTCGATGGGTTTGCCGTCGACGGTGATGCGCATCAGGTTCAGCGCGAACGGATTCGCCTCGGCGAGCTCGCGCGTCAGCGGCGCCACGTCGATCCCTTCGTAGGTATCGAGCACCGCGGCCTCGTCATAGACGACCTGCACCGCGACATACGAACCTTCACCGTCGATGAAGCCTGAGTTGACGACGTCATCGGAGTGCACGTAGCCGCGGCCCTCGAATTCGGTCTGCGCGGTCGCGAGCCCGAGCTGTTCGGCGACCACGTCGCGTGCGCGCCGTGCGCGTGCCGCCGACAGGCCGATGTCGTCGCCATAGATCAGCGCAGTCCGGCGCTCGAGCGCTTCGTTCTTCGTGTAGCCGACGAAACTCACTCGCGCATTGGCTTTGTCGGATACGTCCGCCAGCGCGCGTTTGAGTTGGTCGAGATAACCCGGCGGCAGCAGCGGGGCGCCGCGGTCGAGTTGCAGCGGTGCGATGTCGCCCGACGGCGGGTTGTACGTGCGGGACACGGTCTCGGAACCGGGATCGCCGGGACACAGCTGCGGTTCGTCGGGCAGCTCCTGCAACGAATCGTCGTACCAGAATTCGACTTCGATTCGACGGTTGAGCGCGCGCCCCTGCGGCGTGTCGTTCGATGCGAGCGCGCGCTCGGCGCCGCGGCCGTCGCTGTCGATGGCTTCGGTGGGCAAGCCGAATTGTTCCTGGACCTCGAGTGCGACACGGCGCGCCCGCGCCTTCGACAAGGACTCGAGATCTCCATAGATGCGCGCATCGCGCTCGCCGAGCGGCGCATTGTCGGTGTAGCCGATGAACTTCACGACCACGTGTTGTTTGTCGCGAAGATTCGCGAGCGTCCGCTCTAGCTGTGCGGCGAACGTCGGCGTTAGTTCGAGCGACGCGTCGTCGTAGTGCAGCGGCGCCACGAGATTCTGTACGCGCGCGCGGCGTTCGTGTCCTTCGACGTAGCGCAGCTTACACACCGTCTCGATGCGGCAGACCTTGTTCTGCTGGATCGTGTTCTTGACGACGACCTCTTCGGTCGCGGTCGTTTCCTTCAACTCGTCGTACCAGACCTCGACCTCGACGCGCCGGTTCAATGCGCGCCCGGATGGGTTCGCGTTGCTCGCGACCGGATAGCTCGCACCCGCCCATTCGTACGCGATGGCGTCGCTCGGCAGCCCGAGCGCGCGCTGGAACAGTTCCGCTACTTCACCGGCGCGCTCGCGCGACAATCCCTCGTTGTCGCCGTAGCGCTCGGCGAGGCGGCTCGATAGCGGCTGGTCGTCCGCGTGACCAACGAGATGCAGGCGCACATTCGGTTTGTCGCGCACACGTTCGAGGGCCGCGCGCAGTTCCGCAACCGTGCTGTCGGGGACCTCGGCGACACCGGACTCGAAATGAATCGGCGGCACGACGTTCGACAGCTTCACCGTCTCGGGCGCGGCGACGACAACTTCGCGCGTCGCCAGTTCATCGCCGTGCAGCGTCGCGAGGCGTTCGGCGTCACGCGTCCATTGGACGTACTGTTCGTCGCCCGGTAGATGACGCTCCACGCTCGAGCCGATGGCCGCCTGCTCCACCGAGCCGAACGCGGTGAGTGGCAACAACCACGCAGACGCGATTGCGAAACGGTATAGAGCGTTCATTCTTCGCCCTCCCGCATCGCCGAATGGCGGGGGTCCGCATTCGGCGGTTTGCCGGTACGCCAGAACACTTCGTGCTCGATGACGAGTCGATAACTGGTATCCAGATCGCCCCACGCCTTGGAGACGAGCTTCGTCATCGCGTCGACCCGCTGTTCGACGAGCTTCGGATCCTCGACATCGGCGAGGTACGTCAGGCGCAATACCGCCGGCCCCTTCTGCAGCTCTTCGAGCAGCAGGTTCACGCGCGGGGTCCATTGCGGACGCATTTCGGTTGCGTCGGGCACGAACACGCCGTCCGCGACCTCGAGCCCGATCACGCGATGGATCGATGCGCCGAAGCTGAAGTGCAGTGCTTTACCGCGCGTCGCTCGTTTGATCTGGAATTCATCCGTCGATCCGCGGTAGCCGGTCGGCAGCGTGCGGTCGTCGAGCTTCAGCATGAAGTTGCTGCCGCGACCTTCGCGCGGCGTGATCGCGCACGTGATGTGGAACCGGCCGTAATCGTCGGTCGTCGCCGCGAGTCCGGTTGGCGATACGAGGCGAGCGCCGCCGATACCGGTTTCGCCGTTATCCTGCACGCTGTTGCGATTCGCGTCGTCGAACACCTTGCCGGTCACGTCGGTGCAATCGAACGTCGGATCCGAGACAACGCGCACCGTCGCCGACGCTTCGCCCGACAGTGCCTGACCGGTCAGGTTGTGTTGCGCCTGCGCATAGTTGGTGAACTTGCCTTCCGTCACGCCGGCGCCGGGCGCGAGCAGCAGCTGGATCGTGTGTTCGCTCTCGGCATTCAACGTCAGGTCCTGCCAGAGCAGCTGGCGATCGCCGACAGTCGGTTCGAGGGGCTGGTTGTCGAAGCGCGCGGAGCCTTCGATGTACTTGAAGCCTGCCGGATAGCGGTCGACGACGTTGATGTCGGTCAGCGGGAACTGCCACGTGTTCCTGACGGTGATCGTGTACGGCACCATCTGGCCGCGCGTCACATCGACCATCGGCGTCGTCTTGCTGATCAACACCACGCCGGACAGTGTCGGGTCGACGGCGATGTGGTTGTTGTACAGCTCTTTCGATCCCGGCACGCGCGAATCGTCGAGCACCATGTTCATGCGATACGCGGTGCCTGCGCTGCGCGCGGGCACACCCAGCGGCGGCGCGAATTCGGATGGCTGCACCTCGCAGTACGTAGCAGTCATCGCGATCGCGTCGTACGCGCCGCCCGGGCAGTTCGGCACGTCGAATGCCGACAACGGATCGTTGACCGGCGGAATCACGCGCGACAGTCCCGTCTCGTATCCTGCCGCGGGCGGCACGACTTCGAGTCGGTAGCTCGCGCCGCTCTGACAACTCGGGTCCGAGAAGTTGATGTCGAACTTGTAGTAGCCGTCGCTGCGCGTGACCTGTCCTTGTTGGTTCGGGTCGTAGAAACACGCCGCCGCCACCGCGATACCGCTGCCCGCGTCGACCATCGTCACCGTCATGCCCGACTGCGGTTCGCGCGAGATGGAGTTGTAGACGACCCCGTTCGGGTCGATCGGCAGATTGAGGTCTTGCAGGTTGCTGCCCGACAGCACCTGGATGTCGTAAATGTGCTGCAGCCCGTTGGTGAACGCGGACGCGGCACGTCCCAACAGCGCGCTAGAGGCGCTCGCACCCGGTGCGCGGAAGAAGAGGTCGTAGCGATTCTGCGTCAGATAGTTCGGCACGACGCCGCTGATGCGCCAGGCGCCGTCGGCGTCGGTCGTCGCCGTCGCGATCGGCTGATCGTTGCGGCGCAACTCGACCGTCCAGCCTTCCAGCACACGTTCGTTCGGATCGAGCACGTCGTCGAAGTTCGAGTCGTGCCAGACGACGCCGTTCAGGATGCCGGAGCCGACCATGCCGCCGACGTCGATCACGTGGGTTGCATATGCGGTCTGATCGGTGTTCCACGTCACGTGCGCGACGTTGGTGACTTTTGTGCCGATCGCGAGCGTCGGTGCGATCTGCGCGCGGAACCGCAGCTGGAACGATTGGCCGGGCATCAGCGGGCCATACAGCGTTGAGAAGTTCGCGGTGATCACCGGACCTGCGACGCTGACGCCGTTGGCGCTGTTGTTGAGCATCGCCGACTGATCGACGTAGAGCAGATAGCCGGGGAACGTCTCGTCCAGATTGTCGGTGACGTACACGCCGGTCGCGGGAACCGCGCTCGGGTT
>CAYUMA010000029.1:0-2668 GCA_964445675.1 uncultured Pseudomonadales bacterium
AGGCCAAGCTCGAGGCCGTATTCGACGCGATCAAGCAAGACACCGTCACCGACCCGACGATCGTGCCGTGCGATCTCGAAGTCGCAACGGTCGATGCGTACGCCGATCTCAACGACCAGATCCTCGACCACTACGGTTGCCTCGACGGGCTGTTACACAACGCGAGCCTGCTGGGGTCGCGCGTTCCGCTCGAGTTCTACGATGCGGCGACCTGGCGCCGCGTCATGCACGTCAACGTCGACGCCGTGTTCCTGCTGACCCAGGCGCTGCTGCCGGCGCTGCGTCAGTCTACCGATGCATCGGTCGTGATCACGTCGTCGAGCGTCGGGCGCGCGGGGCGCGCGTACTGGGGCGCGTATGCAGCATCGAAATTCGCGGCTGAAGGATTCGCGCAGGTCCTCGCCGACGAACTCGCGCACGAGGGCCGCGTCCGCGTCGCGACGCTGAATCCCGGCGCCACACGTACGTCGATGCGCGCGGCGGCTTACCCCGCGGAGGATCCGGCGACGCTACCAACGCCGGAATCGCTGATGGACATTTACTTGTATCTGCTCGGACCCGATGCGCGCGGTCGCACCGAGTTGCAGTGGGACGCCCGCGACTGGAAACCCTGATGGTCAATCAGGCGGTGACACCACGCAGCGCCGGATATGGAATCAGCACCGACTCTTCGCCGCGCCGCGGCGCGTGCGACGAGAGCCGCGGCCGCGGTAATCCCAGCACGCGATAGAGCTCGCCGACGTCCGCGGCGGACATTTCATGCCAATGTCCGCGCCGCAATGACGCCGGCAGGATCACCGGCCCATATCTGACGCGCTTGAGCCGCGACACCTGAATTGCCTGCGATTCGAGCAGGCGTCGTACTTCCCGATTGCGGCCCTCCATCACCGTGACGTGGTACCAGTGGTTGTAGCCGGTACCGCTCTGACGGCTGATGTCGGTGAAACGCGCGATCGAACCATCGAGTTCGACACCCTCGCGCAACGTGCGCTCAATCTGCTCATCGATCAGACCGGCAACACGCACGACGTATTCGCGATCCAGTCCCGTCGACGGGTGCATCAACGTGTGCGCCAGCGCGCCGTCGTTGGTGAGCAGCAACAGACCGCTGGAATTGATGTCGAGCCGGCCAACGGACACCCAGCGCGCACCGGTGAGACGCGGCAACGTGTCGAAGCACGTGGGCCTGCCTTCGGGGTCCCGCCGCGTGCACACGACGCCGTCGGCCTTGTTCATGATCAGGATGCGCGCCGTGATCTCTGCCCGATGATGCAGCGGCACGCCATCAACGGCGATCTGATCTTCGGCACTGACGCGGCTGCCCAACAAGACCACTGTGCCGCCGACGGTCACGCGTCCAGCGCTGATCCAACGCTCCATCTCGCGCCGCGAACCGAGACCGGCGTCCGCCATGACCTTATGAAGTTTTTCCGTGCGCAGTTCCGCGGTGACCCCACTCTCGCGCGTCTTGGGACCCCGCTTCTTCACCGCTCCCGTTCCGCGGCGGGTGCCGCATGCGACTCAAGGCCGGAGTCGAACTCGCCGGGGTCGTCCCCCTGCGCAATCTCGTCGCCCGGAAATTCGACGCGCGGTCCCGCAAGATATTCAGGCCCGGCGCCGGCGAGTTCCGCTTCGATCGGCTCGATCAGCGCCTTGATTTCCGGCAGCGTCGGCAATTCATCGAGGCTTTTCAGATTGAAATAGTCGAGGAACGTTTTGGTGGTGGCGTACATCGCGGGCCGACCCGGGACTTCGCGGTAGCCGACGACGCGGATCCAGTCGCGTTCGAGCAACGCACGCACCATGTTCGAATTGACCGTCACACCGCGCACTTGTTCGATGTCGCCGCGCGTCACGGGTTGTTTGTATGCGATCAGCGCGAGCGTTTCGAGCAACGCGCGGGAATATCGCGGCGGCCGATCCTCCCACATCCGGCTCATCCATGGCGCGAGTTCCTGGCGCACCTGATAGCGATACCCCGACGCGACGCGTTTCAACTCGATGCCGCGCTCCGCAGTCTCCTGTTCGAGCGCATCGAGCACCGACTTCAGCATCACCCGGTCGCACTCGTCATCGGCGAACAGGCGCTCGAGCAGTTCGAGCGTAAGGGGTTCGTCGGCGCACAGCAGCGCCGCTTCGACAATCTGTTTGATGCGCTCAATCTGCAACATGAAGTTTACTTCCGATCAGTTGACGGCGGCGCGCACGTAGATGGGCGCGAACACTTCGTGCTGGACCAGGTCGATCAGTCCTTCGCGAATCAGCTCCATCACCGCCAAAAAGGTGACGATCACACCGAGGCGCCCTTCGCGAACGTTGAAGAGGCTAACGAAGGCGACGAACTCTTCCGGTGCATCGTTGACGCGGGCCAGCACATCCGACATGCGTTCGCGGACCGACAACGGTTCGAGCTTCACCGCATGCCGTTGGAACATCTCGGCCCGGTGCAGCACACGCGACAGTGCAACGAGCACCTCCTTCAGATCGACCTCGGGCTCCACGTACTGGCGCGTCAGTTCGGGCCGTTCGGCGTATGCGCGAAATATGTCGCGTTCCAGTCGCGGCAGTGAGTCGATGCGTTCGGCGGCACCTTTGAAGCGCTCGTAGTCCTGCAGTCGTCGAATCAGCTGGGCGCGCGGATCGTCTTGATCGTCGATGTCGAAGTTGG
>CAYUMA010000030.1:0-2358 GCA_964445675.1 uncultured Pseudomonadales bacterium
TGATCGGATAGCCGGCGCGCGTGGCGACCACGATGTTGTTGAAATCGGCGGGCGATTGCAGGCGGCCGAGCGTGCGCAAGGTAAGCGTCCGCGCGTCCTGCTCGACGCGCCCGCCGGGGACTTCGAGGTTCTGTTGTTGCACCGAAGCCGAGACCTGCGCGACCGTCAGGTTGTAGCCGCGCAGCTTGTCGCCGTCGAGTTTGACGTTGATCTGGCGCTTGCGCCCGCCGACGATCAGCACCTGGCCGACGCCGTTGACCGATTCGATCTGGCGGCGCACCACCTTGTCCGCGTATTCGGTCATCTCGCGGATGTTGCGGTTGGAGGCGATCGAAACCGACATGATCGGCGAGGCATCGGGGTCAACTTTCTCGATCACGGGCTGATCAATCGTGCGCGGCAGCAACGGCATGACGCGGTTGATCTTATCTCGCACATCCTGCGCGGCGGTGTCGAGATTGCGTTCGAGTTCGAATTGCACGACGACGAGCGACGTGCCCTCGGACGAAGTCGAGCGCAATTCCTCGATGCCGCTGATCGTGTTGACGGCCTCTTCGATCTTGTCGGTGATTTCGGTCTCGATCTCGGCGGGCGCCGCGCCGGGCAGCCGCGTGGTAATCAGAACGATCGGGAATTCGACGCGCGGGAAGTTCTCGACGGTGAGCCGGTTGTAGGAAAACATCCCCAACACGATCATCGTCATGATCAACATCGTGGCGAAGACCGGACGACGGACACAGATTTCAGCCAATTTCTGCATGACTCTTCTCCTCGTTCGTAGTCCCGCCTTCAGGCGGAAGCTTGATTCTTTTAATCGCTCCTCTCATCAAGCTTCCGCCTGAAGGCGGGACTACGAACATCATCTCCCGCTTGAAACGACAGTCCCGGTTTGCAGCTTGTCGAGGTTGTTCGTCGCGACGGTTTCGCCCGCTTTCACGCCCTCGGTGATCTCGATCAGGTCGCCGTCGGTCGCGCCGGTTTTGATGATGCGTTCGGTAACGTGGCCGTTTTCGACGACGAAGACCTTCGCGAGGCCAGCCACGTTCACCACCGCCTGCCGCGGCACCATCACCGCCGGCGCGGCCTTCGACGTGATCAACGAAGATTTCGCGAACATCCCCGGACGAAGCAGGTTGCCCGGATTGGCGACTTGCGCCTCGACCGTCAGCGCGCGTGTCTGTTCGTTGAGCGACGGGCCGATGCGAACGACGCGGCCACTGAAGGTTCGGTTCGGAAACGCCTCCACATTCAAGGTCATCTGCTGGCCCGTGCGGACCGAGGCCGCGGCGTATTCGGGGATGTCGGCGCGCAACCGCAGCGGATTGATCTTGACCAGCGTGACGATGCGGCCGTTAATCGGCAAGTAGGAGCCGCGCGACGCATGTTTCTCTTTCACCGCGCCGCTGATCGGCGCGCGGACGATCGTATCGGTGATCGCTTTCTTCGCGAGATTGAGCGCCGCCCGTTGCTGTTCGACGACGGCCAGTTGCTGGTTGACCGCGTCGAGCGCGGCCTGGTGACGCGCCTCGGCCAGGTTTTTCTGCGTGACGGTGTTGTCGTAGATCGAACGCGAGATGTCGCCGTTCTCGATCAATTTCGTATTGCGGTCCAGATCCATCCTCGTCCAATCCAGTTGCGCTTTCGCGACCCGGACGTCGGCATTCTGATTCGGATCGAAAGTCACTCCCTCCTTCATGCCGAGCCGCGCCATCGTCTGTTTCAACGCGGCCTCCGCCTGCTCGACTTTCAGTTTGGCGTCGCGCTGATCGATCCGCGCGATCACCTGCCCCTGGGCGACGAAACTGCCGAAATCCACGGCGAGCTGCGACAGTTCGCCCGGCGCCTGCGCCGCGACCACCACCTCTTCATCCGCCGCGAGCGAACCGACCACCTCGACGCTGCGTTGCAATCCACGCGAGATCGCGACGGCCGTCGTCACTTCCACCGGCGGCGGCGGCGTGACCGATGCCGAAGGTTTTCCCTCGGCTCTCACTTCAGGCGTAGCCTCCTTCTTTCCGCAAGCCGAAAAGACGAGGGCGACGGAAACCATCAAACCGATTGCGAACATTGTCGTGCGATTCATCATTTGGATACGTTCCTTCCCTGCTAATTCGTAGAGTGCCGTGCGCGTGAGCAAGCGGTTTTTATCCGCGCCGCGTCCGCCGCGATTCAAAGTCGGCGTTCGTCATCGAAGCCAGAAACAGATCGGTGAACGCCGACGCCGCCTGCCGGTTACTGATCGTCAGCGGCGACTCCATCGCGTGTTGAAAGAATTTCTTTTGCATAACGTGTGAAATCACCATCCCGATAAAGGCGCGAACGACCGTCATCGGGTCAACGCGCCGGAACGCGCCCTCG
>CAYUMA010000031.1:0-1892 GCA_964445675.1 uncultured Pseudomonadales bacterium
TCGGGCCCGAGCCCATGAACGCGAACGAATAAAAACTCATCACGCGACTGCGCTGATCCTCGGGTGCCTGCTCCTGCATGATGGTGCGCGACATGCTCATCGCGATGCCGCCGCCCATTCCCCACACAAACACGAGCACCAACAACACCGTGAAGCTGACGCCCAGACCGACCGATCCGAGCATCAGCGCGCCGATACCTTGCGCGAGCAGCAGTGCACGACCCGGCCGGTGAATGTCGCCGAAGCGCATCAGGACCAGGATCGTCGTCACGAGGCCCATGCTGTTCGCCGCGTTCATCAGTGCCAGATCAGGCGCGGAGCCCGCGTAGAACTCGCGCACGAGCAGCGGCAGCGTGACGATGTAGGAGCCCATAAAACACGTGCCCATCGCGCAGCTGATCAGCAGCGTCATGCGCATCGACGGCGACGCGGCGATGGTGCGATAGCCTTCGGCGATTGACCGGCCGAGGTCGCGCAGCGGGCGGTGCAGCTGCTCCGCCGGCGGGGGTCGATCTTCGATCCGCGCGAAGAAGCGCACGCCGACCGCCAACACGATTGCCTGCACAGCGAGGATCGGTGCCGGTCCGACGCGTATGGCGAGCGACGCGATTGCGAGGCCGGCAATCTGCACGCCAAACTGCATGACGCTGGCGCGCACGACCGCGCGTTGAATGCCGCCCTCGGCAACCTGATTGAGCAGACCGTCGCGCGCAGGTGTCACGAACGCCTGCGCCAATCCCATGATGATCGCGTACCCGAGCATCGCGTTGAAAGTCAGATTGCCGCTCCACGCGGCGATGCACAGTAGCGCGGGCGGCAACACCGCGACGCTCTGTGCAACGAGGACGATGCGGCGGCCGCCGATGACGTCGGCGAGACTGCCGCCGACGAGGATCAACAACATCGTCGGCACCAGCATCGTCATCTGCGCGATGCCGACCATTTGCGGCGACTCGTGCAACACCATCGTGACGAGCCACGCGAACATCACCGACTGAATGCCGAACGCCAGAAACCACGACCCGGTGCCGAGCAGGTATAGGTGGAACGGTCGTAGAGTTGATGTCTTACGGGCCACTGGCGCGCTCGAGCGTTTCCCAACGTGCGTACGCTGCCGCGAGGCGCTCATTCACCAGGTCGAGCGATCCGAGCGTCGCTGCGATTGCGGCCTTGTCCTGGCGATAAAACGGCGGACTGGCGATCTCGAGCTGTAGAGCGTTCTGTTCGGCCTCCAGCGAATCGATTGTCTGCGGCATGGAGTCGAGCTCACGTTGTTCGTTGTAGCTGAGGCGACGTTGCGACGCAGCCGACCGGACGGGCGTCGCGCGGAGTGGATCGCCGGATGGCGCCGGTTTGGGCGAACGCCGCGCGCGGCGCTGGCGCAACCAGTCGCTGTAACCGCCGACATATTCGCCCCACGCGCCGTCGCCCTCGAACGCGAGCACGCTGGTGACGACGTTGTCGATGAAGGCGCGATCGTGACTGACGAGCAACAGCGTGCCGCTGAACTCGGCCAGCAGCTCTTCGAGAAGTTCGAGCGTTTCCGCGTCGAGGTCGTTGGTCGGCTCGTCGAGCACGAGCAGGTTCGCCGGCTGCGCGAACAGCTTCGCCATCAGCAGACGGTTGCGCTCGCCGCCCGAGAGGCTCGCGACAGGTGAGTTAGCGCGTTCCGGTGGAAACAGGAATTCGCCCAGATAGCCGATCACGTGCCGGCTGCGACCGCCGATCGTCACGTGATCGGAACCTTCGGCCACATTCTGGCGAACGGTCTTGTTTGGGTCGAGTTGTGCGCGCTGTTGATCGAAATAGGCGACCTGCAGGCGGCTGCCCAATGTGACACGACCGCTGTGCGGCGCCAGTTGCCCGAGCAGCAGTCGCAGCAGTGTGCTTTT
>CAYUMA010000032.1:0-3840 GCA_964445675.1 uncultured Pseudomonadales bacterium
AGGGGTTGGCGCAGGTCTCCGATCGCGCCGAACTGATGCAGTTGATTCGCGCAATCGTCGTGCAGCATCCCGCACAGGCGGCGCAATTTCGCGCCGGCAAGGAAAAGGTCCTCGCGTTCTTCGTCGGTCAGATCATGAAGGCGACCCAGGGCCGCGCGAATCCGGCGCAGCTGAACGCGCTGTTGCGCGAAGCCCTCGTTGGGGACTGATCACGCTCTGACGTTGCGTTCGCGATGTGCCTATCGATATAACGAATGCGCCTGACGGGGGCGCTACGAAACGCGCCACGCCGACATTAGAATGGCCGACCTTTTTGCCCGACTTCCGCGCAATGGCCGGCTATCAGATCACCCATCTCAAGCACCTCGAGAGCGAGAGCATCCGCATCATGCGCGAAGTCGCGGCCGAGTTCGAAAAGCCAGTGCTGCTGTACTCGATCGGGAAGGACTCGACCGTTCTGCTGCATCTGGCGCGCAAGGCATTTTTTCCGGGCCCCGTGCCGTTCCCGCTGCTGCATGTCGACACCACCTGGAAGTTCCGCGAGATGATCGCGTTTCGCGATCGGATGGCAAAGCAGCTGAAGCTCGATCTGATCGTCTACACGAATCAGGACGGCGTGAAGAACAACGTCACGCCGTTTACGTACGGGTCGAAGAAATACACCGACATCATGAAGACGCAGGCGTTGCTGCAAGCGCTCGATGAGTACAAGTTCGACGCGGCATTCGGCGGCGCGCGGCGTGACGAAGAGAAGTCGCGTGCGAAGGAGCGCATCTACTCGGTGCGCGACCTGCAGCATCGTTGGGATCCCAAAAATCAACGCCCCGAGCTGTGGAACCTGTACAACGGCAACATCAATCGCGGCGAAGAAGTGCGGATATTTCCGCTGTCGAACTGGACTGAGCTTGACGTGTGGCAATACATCTATCTCGAGGGACTCGAGATCGTGCCGTTGTACTTTGCCGCAAAGCGCCCGGTCGTCGAGCGCGACGGCACGCTGATCATGGTCGATGACGAGCGCATGCCGCTGCGCCCTGGTGAGGTACCGACGCAACGCATGGTTCGCTTTCGCACGCTCGGCTGTTACCCGTTGTCGGGCGCCATCGAGTCGACGGCGACGACGTTGCCCGAGATCATCCAGGAGATGTTGTTGACGCGTCACTCCGAACGCCAGGGCCGCCTGATCGACTATGACGGCGCGGCGTCGATGGAGCAGAAGAAGCGCGAAGGATACTTTTGATGTCGCATCAATCCGACCTGATCGCGCACGACATTCTCGGCTATCTCGAACAGCACGAACGCAAGGAGATCCTGCGCTTTCTGACGTGCGGCAGCGTCGACGACGGCAAGAGCACGTTGATCGGCCGGCTGCTGCACGATTCTAAAATGATCTATGAAGATCAACTCGAGGCGGTTCGTTCGAAGAAGCCGGGCGATGACCGCGAGTTCGATCTCGCACTGCTCGTCGATGGATTGCAGGCCGAACGCGAGCAGGGCATCACGATCGACGTCGCGTACCGCTACTTCTCCACCGCCAAGCGCAAATTCATCATTGCCGACACACCCGGGCACGAGCAGTACACGCGCAACATGGCGACCGGTGCGTCGGGCTGCGATGTCGCAGTGATCCTCATCGATGCGCGCAGCGGCGTATTGACGCAGACACGCAGGCATACCTTCATCGCCGCGCTGCTCGGCATTCGCCACGTGATCGTCGCCGTCAACAAGATGGACCTGGTCGGCTTTCAAGAGAGCGTCTTCGACACGATTCGTGACGACTACACGCAATTCACCGCGAACCTCGGTATCGACGATCTGCAGTTCATCCCCATTTCGGCGCTGCGCGGCGACAACGTCGTCGAAAAGTCTGACGCGATGCCGTGGTATCAGGGCAGCACCCTGATGTACCTGTTGGAGAACGTGCAGATCGCGTCGGATCGCAACTTCAACGACTTCCGCTTTGCGGTCCAACGCGTCAATCGTCCCGATTCGAGTTTTCGCGGCTACAGCGGCACGGTGCAGAGCGGCATCGTTCGCCCCGGCGATTCGATCGTCGTGCTGCCGTCCGGCAAGGCCGCGACGGTTGCGCGCATCGTCACGATGGACGGCGATCTGGACGAAGCGTTCCCACCCCTCGCGGTCACGTTGACGCTGACGAGTGAGATCGACATCAGCCGCGGCGACGTGCTCGTCGGCGCAGGCGCGATACCCGCGGTCGAAGATCGATACGATGCCCAACTCGTCTGGATGTCCGAGGAGCCGCTGGTGCCCGGCAAACAGTACGTGATCAAGCACGGCACGAAGCAGGTGTTCGGCCGCGTGTCGGCGATCCGCCACCGCGTCGACATCAACACGCTCGAGCATTTGCCTGCGCCGACCTTCGCATTGAACGAGATCGGTCGCTGCGAATTCACGTTGTCCGAACCGGTACCGTTCGACGCTTATGAGGACAATCGCGAGACCGGCGCATTCATCGTCATCGACCGAATCAACAACCGCACGATCGGCGCCGGCATGATCTGTCAGCCGAGCGGCGCCGCGGCGAAAGATCACTGGGACGAGACGCCGCACGGTTTGTTCCACCAACGCCGCTCCCCCGTCACGGCGCTCGAGCGCGAGCAGCGGCTGGGGCAGCGTCCCGTAACGGTGCTGCTGACGGGCTTGTCGAAGTCGGGTAAGACCGCGATTGCCAACGCAGTGGAGCGGCGGCTGTTCGACATGGGTCGCCTCGCGACTGTGCTCGATGGTCAGGATTTCCGCCTCGGCATGAGCCGCGACCTCGGCTTTACCGCATCGGACCGATCGGAGAACATGCGCCGCGCCGCGGAAGTCGCCAAGGTGATCAACGACGCCGGCGTCATCTGTCTGACCGCGTTCGCGGTTCCGCTCGAACAGGTTCGTGACCGCGCGAAGGACGTCATCGGTGCGCAGCGATTCCTCGAAGTCTATTTGACCGCGCCGATTGCGGTGTTGAAGAGCCGCGACAAGGAAGGCATGTATGCGGCCGCGGAGCGCGGCGAATTGCCGAGCTTTCCCGGCGTGACGAGCGAATTCGAAGTGCCGGTCGCCGCCGACCTGACGCTCGATACGTCCGTTGTCGGAATCGATGCGTGCGCCGCGCGAGTCATCGAACTGCTGCAAACGCGCGGCGTGATCCATTGAACGGAGACACCATGACCACTGACACCGATGTCGTCATCGTCGGCGCCGGGCCGTGCGGCCTGTTTCAGATCTTCGAGCTCGGACTGCTCGGACTGAAAGCACACATCATCGACGCGCTGCCGAAGCCGGGCGGGCAGTGCACTGAGCTGTATCCCGACAAGCCGATCTACGACATTCCCGCGATCCCGATCTGTGATGCGCAGGAGCTCGTGGACCGATTGTTGAAACAGATCGAGCCGTTCGGCGCGACGTTCCACCTCGACCAGCAGGTGTCTGAAGTGACTAAACACGAGGATGGTACGTTCACGGTCGCAACCAACGGCGGCACACAGCTGCGTTGCAAGGCAGTCGTTGTTGCCGGCGGCGTTGGCGCGTTTCAACCGATGCCGCTGCGCGTCGACGGCGTCGACCCGCTCGTCGACCAGCAAGTGTTTTATCGCGTCAAGGATCCGCGCGCGCATCACGGCAAGGACGTCGTCGTGCTCGGCGGTGGCGATTCGGCGTTCGATTGGGCGCTGGAACTCGCACAGCACGCGAAGTCGATGATGCTGATTCATCGAAGCGACAAATTCCGCGCGGCGCCTGCGTCGGTTGCAAAGATGGAACGCCTCATTGCGGACGGAAAAATGCGCTTCGCCGGCGGCAACGTGGTTGGCCTCGAGGTCGACGCGTCACACT
>CAYUMA010000033.1:0-2253 GCA_964445675.1 uncultured Pseudomonadales bacterium
TCCGACAGGTCGTCGTAGCCGCGCACCGGCATCAGCGGCCCGAAGATCTCGTCCTGCATCACCTTCATTGAATCGTCAGCGTCGAGGATCAGCGTCGGCGGAATTTTGTGATGTGGTTGTTGACGGAAGTCCTCGTTCGCGGGATTGATCTCGACGACTTTTGCGCCTTTTTGTTTTGCATCGTCGACGTATCCGTTCAAACGATCGAAGTGGCGCTGATTGACGATTGACGTGTAGTCGTCGTTGTCGATCAGACTCGCGAACATCTTCGACACCGAGCGTTGCGTCGCCGAGACGAACTCGCCGATGTTCTCTTTCGGCACGAATACATAGTCGGGCGCGAGACAGATTTGTCCGGCGTTCATCATCTTGCCCATCATGATCGAGTCGGTCGTCTTCTGGATGTCCGCCGAACGGCCGACGATCACCGGCGACTTGCCGCCGAGCTCGAGCGTCACCGGCACGAGGTTCTCCGCCGCCGCGCGCATGACGTGTTTGGCGACCGACGTAGCGCCCGTGAAGAGCAGATGATCGAACGGCAGCCCCGCGAAATCCGCGCCGGTCTGCGGCCCGCCGACGATGACCGCGATCTCGAGTTCGTCGAATGCGCCCGCGATGATCTCGGCCATGACCTGAGACGTTGCCGGCGTGTATTCCGACGGTTTGATCATGCAGCGATTGCCCGCCGCGAGGATGCCGGCGAGCGGCGTGAACGTGAGGTTCACCGGGAAATTCCACGGGCTGATGCAACCAACGACACCGAGGGGCTGGTACTCGACCCGCGCTTTTGCGCCGAGCAGGTTCAGCGGAAAGTCGACCTTGCGGCGCTCCGACTTCATCCACTGCGCCAGATTCTTTTTCGCGTTCTTCAATGGCCCGATCGACGCCGCGATGTCGGTGAACAACGACTGCGTCCGCGAACGATGGCCGAAGTCCGCCGACATCGCTTCAACCAAACGCTGCTGGTGATCCACCAGCACGCCGATCGCGCGATCGATCCGATCGATGCGGGTCGCCGCGGTGACCTCGCCTTCACGCAGATAGTCCCGACGCTGACGCTGCAGCACATCGAGCATCGTGGCGCGGTTGGTTTCCTGCATGTGTCGCTCCCTCAATAACCAATCAGCAAAAACGATTCAGCGCCGGATCATACGGAAAATAATGGTTTACTTCGTCTTTGTTGCTATGCAGCATCGCGCGCTGGTCCACTACCTGGCTGTGTCGATGCCTGCCATGTCCGCCCCTCGCGCGTTGCTGCGCGCGCTCGAACTGCCCCGCACTGCGCTCGAATTCGGTTCGCTGTTCGCATCTGCAGCGTACCTTCAGTTCGTTAAACGCGGCGACGGCCATCCGGTGATGGTCTTGCCCGGATACGGCGCCGGCGACGACTCGACCTTAGTGCTGCGTCGGTATCTGACGTCGATCGGCTACGACGCGCGACCCTGGAAACTTGGTCGCAACATGGGCTTACGCCACGCTGGCGGCATTGACGACCTCGGCGGCGAACTCGAGCGGATCCATCGGGATGGCGGCAAGAGCGTGAGCCTGATCGGTTGGAGCCTCGGTGGCGTACATGCGCGCAACCTCGCAAAGCGCGCGCCCGACCAGGTGCGTCAGGTGGTCACGCTCGGCAGTCCGTTGGGCGTCAGTCCACGCGCGACGAAGGTTCCGTGCACGGCGATCTACAGCAAGAGCGACGGCGTCGTCGCGTGGCAGATTGCGATGGAAGAGCCGGGTCCGCTGACGGACAACATCGAGGTGTACGGCAGCCACTTCGGGCTGGGCTTCAATCCCGCCGTGTATTACGCGATCGCAGATCGACTGGCGCAGCCGCACGGCACCTTCGAGCGTTTCACGCGGACGGGCTGGCGATCCGCGGTCTACGGACCGGCTGATCGCCACGTGTAGGAGCGATCTCCAGATCGCGATCGGGAGATCGCTCCCACAAAGAAACCGCGAATCGCGCGAACCTATCGCGGTCTGGAGGGGAGATCCCTCCCACAAATGACCGCTCCCACACCATGATCACTGTGGCAGCACGCCCCGATCGAGCGTCTCGATTCGCATCAACTGGCCATCTTCAAATCGCAGCAGCCGCCGCAGGCGATGCGGCCCGAGATCGTAGACCCACGTTTCGACGACGATGCTCGTCGCCGCCGCAAAGCCGTTGATCGCATACCCTTCATTCACGCCGATGAATATCGTCCTCGTATGTTGCTCGATCGGTGCGCCGCACTGTTGCAGCACTTCGTA
>CAYUMA010000034.1:0-35831 GCA_964445675.1 uncultured Pseudomonadales bacterium
ATCGCCACCGCACCACTGCCGAGCAGGACGTGGGTCGGGCGCTCCGGCACACGGCGCAACGTCGTCGGTGCCGGCGTCTCGCGCTCCATTGGCGAAGTCAGCGGCAGTACCGGCAGACGCGTCACGCGCCGCAGTGCCTGCGGATCTGAGCGAATCAAAGCCTGTTGTGATGCGACCCCGCGGAACAGATCGAGTCGATCAAGGCTCACCACCCGGGCTGCGGTCGTCATGAGGTGATCCACGAGCCCCGGCAGACGCGCCGCGCGGTGGGACAAGAAGATCGTCGCCGACTCCGTGTGGCGATCGAGCAGGCGATATCGGGGCAGTGCCTTGTCGTTCAGCGCATCGATGTTCAATTCGGCGCGGCGCAGCGCGCCGCCCTGTTCGATGTCGATGTTGAATTCGCGCGGACGCGCAGGATTTCGCAACCACTCATAGAGCTGGTTGTATAGCTGCTGGTCGGTCGCGGCGATACTCAACGGATCAAACCGCGCGTCGCGCACGAACCGATCCGCGATCACGTTCGCCCACGCATCGAGCAGATTTGCGAGACCCAGTTCGGCTATTTCCTCAACGCGCTGACGGGTCAACCCATCTGCTCGCGTCAACTCCGTGACCACTGCGCGGTGCAGGAAGACATCGATGTGCAATATGCGCTTCGGCGTCGGATGCACGACGCTCGCGGCCAGACCGCTATCGACCAATCCGCTGACGGTGATGCCCGTCTCGGCGGCGATGCCTAACAACAGAGACAGTTGTTCGTTGGTCGTCGTGCCGGGGGTCGCAATGACGAATTCGTCGTCGGGCGCGACTGCGGCCTGACGCACGAGTTCGTCGAAATGCCGATACACGAGATCGGCGTGATTGGCCGTGTTGGGTCCGCGCACTGCGAGCGGATCCATGCTCAAACGATTCCAGAACTGGTTGTTGATCTGGCGCGGGTGGAGGCGGAACTGTTTCAGCGCGGTGTCGCCGAACAGGATCGTACGATCTTCGATCAGCGCGAAGCCCGTGGATTGGGCGACCACTTCGTACGCATCGTTGCCGACGCGCGCGATGCGCAATTCGCTGTCGTTCAGGTCGAGGACGTATGTGGTCATCGCTGGATCGTGCCCTGCTTCAGATGTCGCTTCAGATGTCCACCGGATAGGCGACAGCCATGTCCTCTGATATCTCTTCAGACGGTTTGAAGTCGCCGTCGGCTTTCTTGCTCGAATCGGCCGCCGCGGGCTTGGGCGCAGGGGTCGCAGTAGCCTTCGGCGTCGGCTCGACCGCCGTGGGCGTCGTGCTCGGCGGCGTCACGCTAACGGGGGCATCGGGCTGCGGGGCTGTCGCCGTAGTCTGTGTCGATTCCGCCGCGGCCGCCGCGAGGCATCCGAGCAACGACCACAACGCCAGGAGATGTCGTGCCCTCATGTACTACTCCGCGAAACGCGCGATGCGAAATCCAAGGTCCGGTCGGCCGTCGGTCCCGTAGTCACGAAACGTCAGCCGCAGTTCGGTGATCGTACCGTGCATCCAACTCGATCCACGGATCACATGATAGTCGCCGCTGTCGGGCCCCAGCGGGTCTCGCACGGGACTCTCAGGCGGAATTTCGTAGAAGTCGTTGCTCCACTCGGCGACGTTGCCACCGAGGTCGAACATCCCGCGCGCGTCGGGCGGGAAAGTTGCCACCGGAGCGCTGACGATCTGGTTGTCGTTGTATCCGAATATGGCTCGACCAACGAGAAGAGCGGCGGAACGGTCGGCGTAGTTGCCGGAGCGTTCGGTCGGCGGAAAGTTGTCGCCCCATGGAAAGCGGCGTTCGGCCGTCGTTCCGGGTGTGGTGCGTGCGGCCCATTCCCACTCGGCCTCGGTGGGCAGGCGATAGCCCGTCGCGGTTCGATTGATGCCCACAACTTTTTTGCCCTCGGTCTTGTAGAACGGCGGCAGCCGATCTTGCTCAGACAGGAAGTTGCAATACAGCGCTGCGTCGACCCATGTCACTTTTGCGACCGGCTGGTCGTTGTTGTTGAGTTTGTGGTCTTCGAATACACCGCTATCGTGACCCGCGGCGAATTTCTTGAACTGTGCGTTGGTCACCTCGGTCGTCGCCAGATAGAACATCCGCGTCAGTGTCACGTCACGCAGCACTTCATTCGCGCGTCGTCCCGGTTCGCGCCGTGAACTGCCCATGCTGAACTGACCGGGCGACAGCAGGACGATCTCTGGACCGTTGGTGACCTTGACGCGTGGCTTCATCGCTTGTTGACGCGCCTCCGCGAGCGTCAACAGACGCACGTTGATTTCCTGGGTCAGCCCCGGTTGTGGCGTAAATCGAGACGTGTACGTCGCGTGATTGGGCAAGCGAACCTCGAGGCTTTGCGGTCGCGCCGGTAGTGTCAATGTCTGACTGCCGGTGCCGCGCGACGTTCCGTCGATGAAGATCTCAGACGTCTTCGGCTCGGTCGTGATCAGCACCTTGCCGGTCAGCGCGGCAAGCTCGACCCGCAGTGTCTGCTCCTCGTTGGGCTTCAGTTGAAATTGGCGTCGCGCGGTTTCGTAACCGGCGCGCGTCACACGCGCGTCATAGCGCGTGCCGGGGCTCAGCGGGAGTTCGAGTGGCGTTTCGCCGCGGTATGAACCGTTGAGCGTGACACCAGCGCCCGCGGGGTTGGAGACGATCGTGATCAGACCGTCGGCGGCTTCGAGTTGAACGAGCGGCAATGCCTGATCCTGTTGCGCAACGACGTCGATGCGCGACCGCCACGTTTTGAAACCGGCCCGTTTGAAGCGCAGCTCATGCACGCCGGCGACGACCTCGAATGCACCCGGCGTCGTGCCGATTTCGCGATCGTCGACGAAAACCGCCGCCCCATCCGGCTGCGACGTCGCCGTGATCGTCGCCCAGTTCGGCAGCAGAGTCGCGGAAAATGCTTGTGCGACGCGCTTGCCTTCGACGGTGATCGTCATGTCCTTGTTCTGGTAGCGCGCGTTGCGAAAGAGCACCTTGTGCTCGCCGGCAGCGACGTCGACGTCGTGTAGCGGCGTTGTCCCGATGACGACCTGGTCGACGAGCACGTCGGCGGTTACCGGGGTCGTGTCGAAGGTAATGCGGCCGGGCAGCGGCGTCAGTGCGAAACGGTACGTCTGATTGCGTTCCTCGCCGATCGTCAGCGGCGCGACGAGCGGTGCGTAGCCGTCGGCTTCCGCGTGCAGTTCATAGACGCCTTCACGCAGAACGTAGATGCCGCCGAGCGCGAGATCGAAACCGCCGCTGATCGACGTGCTCGCTTGCGGTGGATCGACCACGAGTTGCACTGACTTCGCGGTGAAAATGAACCAGACGAACCAGCCGATCCCGAGCAACAGTGCAGTGGCGACGAACTGGAATCGGTGTTCGGCGATCCATGAATGCCCGCTGAGGTCATCGCGCGTCGGCGTGAAACGCTCCGGACGAATCAATGGCTCGTCGGCTGACACGGTCAGATCGCTTCCTGACAGCTGATCTCAACCGGCCCCATCCGTGGCGTGACGTCGAGTTCGCGCCGGACGTCGCGATGTCCGTCGCGGCTACCGATGAGGATGTAGCGCCCTGGACGCAGCTGCACCTCTCTACGGCTGAATTTGCCGAGCGCACCGATTTGAGAAATCGTCACATCCGTCGCAGCGTCGGACGTCAGTACGACGGGCACCGGCTCGCTGGCGCCGGCGATGACCAGCTCCAGTCGATTCAACTGATCCTTCAGTCGCGGGCCGGGATCCGCGATCGTGACCGCGTCCTTATATAACAACACCGTTTCGGCGAAAGTCGCGTCCGACGACAACAAGCCGGGGTCGGCGAGCGCTGCCGAGAGCTTCTGATCGACCTGCGCCCGCTCGCGTGCGCGGGTGCGCCCATCCATCGCGAACTTGATCGACGCGTCGACCGCAAGCACTTGCTGATAGTCCTTGACGGCGTCGGACCAACGCTCTTCGGCTTCGGCGCGGATCGCCTTCTGATGAGACTGCTCGATGCTGCTCAGCGTCGCGCGCTGTTCAACCTGATTCAGGCCATCGCGCGCCGCGACATCGCTAGGTCGTTGGCGCAGCGCGTTGTCGAATGCGCGCTTCGCGGCGGCGTAGTCGGCGCCATCAAGTGCGGCATAGCCGGTCGTCAGCAGGCCCTGGTAGTCCAGGTTCGCGACGCGCGCCTGAGCGTCGTTGAGAGGTGCTTGCAGTCCTTCGGTTTTGGGGTCTTCTGCCTGTATCGCGCGGTACTTCGCAAGCGCAGTGCGCCAGTCGTTGCGTTCGACTGCGCGTTCCGCAGCGTCGAAGAGCTCGATGATGCTCGGTAACCGCTGCACGCGGGAACGGCTCTGCGCGATGCGGGTGTCCTCCGGATACACGGATGCGGCGATCACACATGCTGCCTCGGCGGCCGCCGCATCGCGCTGATCGATCGCGAGGGTCGCTGCTGCGATTGCGGCGTTGAAACGCGCGTCACCCTGATCGCGCAGAGTCTCGAGTGCGACGTTGCCTTTTTCGTAGTGCGCCATCGCGTCATCGAACTTCTGCGCCGTGAATAACGCGTCGCCTTCGTTCGCAATTTCCTGCGCCACGTTGAACGCGTCGAGCGCCCAGTCGCGGACATGCATCGTTTCATCGAGTTTGATCTGCAGTTTGACGAAGCGCGCGAGCATCTCCTGCGCACGTTTGCGTTCGCGATCGATCTGCAGCGCTTCATACGGCGCGGGGCCGGTCGCGACGGGCGGCGGCTTCGCGACCGCCTCAGCCAGCGCCGGCACAGCAGACGCCGTTTTCTGTGGCCCCGCCGCAACGGAGTGTTCGACGCGTCCCGGCAGGTACAAAAAGACCCAGAGCGCCACCGCGATGAGCATGATCGTGCCGGCGCCGACCAGGAGCATCGTGATGGAAATACGCCTTCCAGGTCCGGCGACCTCTTCGCGACGCGTCAATACAACTTGACGCGGTCGAATCGTGACGAATTCGTCCTGCCCGTTGGTCATTGTGATCAGGAGCCGGCGACGGGTTCGACGCTGGTGGGTTGGGCTGCCGTGTCGGGGGTGATCGTATCGACCGAATCCGGCGGCGAGTCGGGAGCCGCCACGCCGAGTTCCTTGTAGTAGATCTGACGCAGGATGCGTCTGAGTTCGTTGTACTGCGCATCGACAGTGCCTGTCAGCTGCACTGTCTGGTTTTCGAGTTCGATGGTGTGCGGACCGATTTCTGCTTCGGCGGAATTGCCCAATTCCTGCAACACCTCCGCGTGAATCGAGGCTTCCGCACGTTTGTCCAAAGCGCTTTTGATCGTCATCGCGCCGGCGCCGATGGCGACGAAGCCGGCGGTCTGCGCAGTCGAACTGTCACTCATTTCCCCGGCGATGCCAGCGCCGATCGCGGCCGCACCCAGCAACATGCGCGTGCGTGCCTGGGCTTGCAGGTGTTCCAGGGCAATGACTTCTTCGTAAGATGCCTGGCGCCATTCCTGGTACGGCTTGTACATCGCGCGCTGGTACTCGGCGAAATACTCGTCGAGCGTATCGACGAACACATACTCGCGCTCGCGCACCTTGCGGATGCGCGCCAGCATCGGGTCGTCGGGCGCGGGCAGGCGTTTGACGGAGATCTGGCCTTTTTTGTTCGATGCGACATAACTCGAAAATGCATCAGGCGCGAAGTCGCGCGCGAAGACCATCTCGGCGACGGTGCGTATTCGCGTGACATCCGCCTCGGTGAGCTTCAGCCGATACGCCTGCATGTCGTCGGAGATCTGCTTATAGATCGACTGGAACGGGTCGATGCTCTTCGGGACGCTGGGGTCATAGGCGTATTTGCTCGACAACGCTTCGTACTTTTTCGTGAACCATTGGGCCCCGCTCGAATCGAGGACTTTGGCCTCGAGCTGCAGCGTGGCGCCGTCCGACCGCAGAATGGTGCCGCCAACGATGACGTCGACGGCGTTGGTGGCGCGCGGGACCACGCGCACGGCTCCCCAGTTGCCTGTGCTCTGCAGCATGTTCTTCAGAATGTAGGCGATATAGTTGCCCTCGGCGCGTCGCACTTCGGGCGAGATGCGCGCTTTGACCTGCTCGTCGTAGTCGTCGGGAATGTTTGCCGCGAACACCGTGATGCCTACATCCAGCAGCAATGCCTCAGGTACGGCGATGGTCGCCTGCTGAGGTGGCGTCATATCGACCTTGCGCACCGTCGTGACGCACGCATTGGCAGCGACCAGTATGCCAACGAGCAGCCCGAGGCGCGCAGCGGAGCTCAACGCGTAAGGCCAACCGCTATTTTCCGGCTTTGTAGCGACGGTATTCCTCCCACAATTTCTCCTTCAGCACGGGATCCGTTTCGTCCATCGCGGCTTCGCGAAGCTGACGTGCGACGACGTCATCGTCGCGCGAGTCCGCGACGTCGGCCGGGATGCTCGCGACCTCAGCGTCCTTCGTGGATGGCATTGGCGGCGCTGGGATTCCCGCAGGTCCGCCCATTTCCGGAATGCCGCCGCCACCGCCGCCGGTTCCGCCGCCTTTCCCGCCACCTTTTCCGCCGCCGCCTGAGTCACCGTCACCGCCTGCGCCACCGGGCATCGAACCGCCGGGTGAGCCACCCGTACCTTTTTCAGACGACGGATCGCCGTCGCCATTGCCGTCCCCAGTGGTCCCCGCGGCATCGTTTGCGCGCGATGCGATCGTGCCGCGTTCGGCGAGGATCGCGCCGTCGAAATCCTGCAACGCCTTGTCGAGCTCACCATCCCCGCCGCCTTTGCCTTTGCCACCCGGGCCGGATGCATCGGCGGTTTCAGTGCCGCCGGAACCGTCTTTACCTGCCTCACCGCCGGCGGTCCCGGCTTCGGATCCGGCACCTTTCTCAGTGCCGGCACCCGCTTCGCCGTCGCCGTCGACGCCGCCATCACCTGCGGCAACCTCGCCATCGGCGCCAGGCGTGCCAGCGGTCCCGTCCTTGCCGGACTCACCATCGGTGCCTTCGTCATCGTCGCTGTCGGCGGCCGTGTCGTCGGCGCCGGAGGTGCCGGCAGTCTTTGGATCAAATGACGGTTGGCCGGGCGCACCCGGCTGACCGCTGGTCGATGACGTTGACCCGGGAGACCCTGGCGATCCCGGAGATCCCGGCGAGCCCGGCGATCCGGACGATGGCGTGCTCGGCGATCCCTGCTTGCCTTCGCTGCCTTGTTTGCCTTGGCTGCTCGACGGACTGGACGAACCCGACGGTTGCGATGACGAACTGCCCGAAGGACTCGGCATGCTCGGGGTTTGTGGTTGTTGGGTTTGAGACGACGACTGGCACCCCTCGAGCCCAACGCTCGCGATCGCCAGCGTCGCGCACATCATCAGAAACCGGTAACCGCTCAACATTGGGTTCTCCCGACACGCCGGAGCCTAAGGACCGATACCGTTTTGTCCACCAAAGCATAGAGCATTTGAACGTCGTTCCGAAATTGAGTTCAGCGCTGCTGGAAGAGAAACGATCGAAACAGCGTCGCGTTGACCGTGCGCGCGAGATCACTCTCAACCGCTGTGGCAGTGTGGTAGCGGTCTGCGTTCAGCCGGGCGGCTCGGTTTGCGGTGGGTCGGGCGAGGGGGTCGCCGGCGCAGTCGGGAAGCCTTCGGGTGAACCCATCGAGGCACTCTCAGGTGGACTCTGCGGTGATTGCTGTGACGGCGCAGACGCTTGTGGTGAGCGCGCGGGTTTTGCCGTGCTGCGATCCTGATCGTCGGCCGGGCCGAGGCGCGGATAGTAGATGAACGTGTGGCGATAGTTCTGATTCGGCGCGGCCACCGGAATATCGCCATCGAAGCGGGGTCGGAATCGCGCCAGTGCGACACCGCGACGCACCTTAATATCCATCAGACCTTCGGGCATCGACGCGATGGTTTTCAAGCTTCCGACCGTTCCCTCGTCGTCGACCGAGTAGCCGATTTCGACAAACCCGGGGGTCGGGTCGCCGCGCGACGCCAACGGCGGCGCCTGCGGGTTGGCAGGCACAGGAAGGTACAGCGGGGTCGGTCGCCCGAAGTACGCCGCGATTTCCTCTTCACTCATCGCTGCGCGCTCGCGCATCAGTTGCCGGGCGTGAACGTACACGGGGATCGCGCGCGCCGGCTTATCGAATAGCAGGTACCAGTCGGCAAGCTCGAGCTCCGCAAGGGCGATGTCGATCGGTTTCGCGTTCGGGTCGGATTCAGTGATCTTCACGACGAACACCAGCGCTGTTTCGCCGTTTCCGAAGCGATTGACGACGACGGCCCCGCCGGCCAGCACCGGTGACACCGTGTCGCCCGAGACGCTGAAGCCGTCCTGCGGCTCTGCGACCCGGTACGGCGGGAAGCGTTCGTCACGATACGTCTTTGCGAGGCCGCGTAGCGCCGGGATCAGGCTCGGGTCGTTCTCGCCGTTCGCCCTCGACAATATCTGGACTGCGCGCTCGTACAGATTGCGCGCTGCGAACAGATTGAACGTCCGGTCATACCACGCGGCAAGGTGGAACAGACCCGGAACGAGCGCCGGGCCGAACTGGCCGTATTCGCGTACCTGTATTTCGTAGGCGTACTCCTGACGGTCATTCGCCTTGTCGACCTGGCCCATCGACGCATATGCGTCGGCTTCCCGGTGGACGATGTCGACCTGCTGCGTGGAATGCAATCCCTCGGTTATTCGAGTGATGTGGCCCGCCTGCGCGTATGCGGCCAACGCCTGTTCGTACTTCTGCTGGCCGCTCAGTGCGTCGCCGAGCAGCGTGAGCGGAACGATCAGCGATGGATCGTAGCGGGAGCGCTGTTGTTCGACTTCGGCAATGATCGCGTCGAGCTGGGACTTCGCTTCGACGTATTCGCGCGTGTCGATCTGGTGAGAGGCGACGTTGATCCGGTCCTGGATCGGATCAATCGGCTGGGCCGCGCTCGAACGCGTGAGCGACGGCGGCGTCATCAACGCATCGATTGCGTCCGGTTCGTCGCCGACGCTCACCGACTCCGGATTCGACTCGTCCTCGGCCGCGTCGGCGACAAACGGCAACGCCAAGACGCCGCAAAGAACCAGCCAACGGAGAATCGCCATGCAGTTACTGCTCGTGTTCCATGATTCGACCGCTCGTGGCGATCGATGTTCCGGCGCCAAAGTCTCGGAGCAGCCTTAGGGCAAGTCAAGGAACGTACGGGATCCATGTGCGCCACCGCAATGCGGCGCTTTACTCGCCCTGCTAAAATCCCGCGCGCTAAAAGCTCAGGTTGTGTGATGGAGCACGTTGATCACCGCATAGACGCCAGCGGATTGGTGTGCCCGGAGCCGCTGATGCTCGTACGCAACGCGGTGCGGGAGATGAACACCGGCGACGTGCTGCATGTGCTGGCAACCGATCCGTCGACCGAACGCGACCTCAACAATTTCTGTCGGTTTCTGGGACACGAGATGTTGAGTTACGAGGTGCACGCAGGCACACACCATTTCCGTTTGCGCAAAGGTTGACGCCGCGATGCCCGAATTCTACTTCGCGTATGGCAGCAACATGGATCCGGCGCGTGTTGCAACGCGCGGATTGCGCTTTGATCGGGCCTGCAACGCAGTGCTCGCCGGGGTTCGACTCACCTTCGACAAGCAATCGCGCGAACATCCACGCAGCGGCCACGCGAATCTGACCTTCGATCGCGACGCGCGCGCCGAGGGGGTGCTGTACCACCTGACGACGCCCGAGGACATTGCCCGCATGGATGTGTTCGAGGCGGTGCCGGTCAACTACAGCCGTGAGGTCGTGGTCGTTTCGGCGAACGGCCGCGACGTCGTAGCCTGGACCTACTTCGCCAACGCCGCGGTCGTTCGTGCGGGACTGCTACCGGAGCGGACTTATCTGAATCATCTGCTCGCCGGTCGCGGCTTCCTCTCGCGCGAGTATTTCCAATGGCTCTCGCGGATCCGATGTGTCGATGACTGATTCGAAGGCAGCGCGCATCGCGCAGGCGTTCAATCGCACGTTCTACTCGACCCACGGCACCCTGATGCAAGGCGGTGCCGCCGAACCGTTGTACGAACCCGCGACTGGATCGCAGCCTGCGCGCATCGTCCATACGTACGATTACCCGGCGAGCGCGCTGCACGAAGCGGCGCATTGGTGCATCGCGGGCGCCGCGCGACGGCGGCAACGCGACTATGGGTACTGGTATGTGCCCGGTCCGCGCGATCGGCTGCAGCGCGTCGCGTTCTTCGCCGCGGAAGCGAATGTGCAGGCACTGGAAGCGGTGTTCGCGCTGACATGTGGCGTTCGTTTTGTCGTCAGCGCCGACGATTTCGCGGCAACGCCCGAAGAACGCGAGTGCTTCGCGCTGCACGTCGGCGAGCGTATCGATGCGCGCCTGCGCACGGCCTTGCCGCCACGGGCGCGACGATTTCGCGCTGCGCTGCTCGCGGAGTTCGAACGTGGCGGGTGCTGAGCGCGTCGACTGCGTCGTCATCGGCGCGGGGGTTGTGGGACTCGCATGTGCTCGAGCGCTCGCGCGAACCGGGCGTGAAGTGATCGTCCTCGAGCGTCACGGACAGATCGGTACGCAGACGAGCAGTCGTAGTTCCGAAGTCATCCACGCCGGCATCTATTACGAGCCCGGTAGCCTGAAGGCGCGGCTATGTGTGCGCGGCAACGCGCTGCTGTACGCACACTGCAAGAGCCATGGGGTTCCATTTCGTCGCTGCGGCAAGATCATCGTTGCCACCGACCCGGCCCAGTTCGCAACACTGCGCGTGTATCAGCAGCGCGCCGTCGCCAACGGAATTGCTGAGCTGCGGTGGCTAGAGCCCGCAGAGGTGGCCGAACTCGAACCCGCGGTGCGCTGCGTCGGCGCCGTCATGTCGGAATCGACCGGCATCATCGACAGTCATGCCTTCATGGAGAGTCTGGTCGGCGATCTCGAAGCGCACGGCGGGGCCATCGCATTCCACAGCGAGGTGCTCAGGGGCCACCCGGCGCATGGACGGATCTTGCTCGAGACGCAGCTATTGACGCTCGACGCCGAACTCGTCGTCAACGCGAGCGGGCTCGACGCGCCGGGGCTCGCGCGACGGCTCGCCGAGTATCCGTCGGCGGAAATGCCGAATGCGTATTACGCGAAGGGGCAGTACTACACGCTGACCGGTCGCTCGCCGTTTCGGCGGCTGGTGTATCCGGTGGCGGAGGCGGGTGGGCTCGGCGTGCATGTCACGTTGGACCTCGCCGGGCAGGCGCGTTTCGGTCCCGACGTCATCTGGATCGATGGAGTCGACTATCGCTTCGATGAGCGTAATCGCGAACTGTTCGTTGCGGCGATCCGTCGCTACTACCCCGACCTGGACGAACATCGGCTGCACCCGGGGTATACCGGGATCCGGCCCAAAATCTCCGCTCCAGGCGAACCCGCCGCCGACTTTTTCGTGGCGGGACCACAAGCCCATGGGATCGGCGGGCTGATCCACCTTTTCGGCATCGAGTCGCCGGGACTCACCGCATCGCTCGCACTGGCGGATCTCGTGTGCTCGCGCGCGGCCGGCATACAAGTCTGATGGCCGGACCGACGCTGCGCATCGGTTTGATCGTCAATCCGGTCGCAGGGGTCGGTGGACCGGCGGCGTTGAAGGGTAGCGATGGCGCGGACACTCAGCGAACCGCCCTGCAGCGCGGCTCTGTGCCGCGCGCCGGCGAACGGGCACGGGCCGCCTTCGCCCCTTTGTGTACCCGTGCGGCACAGATATCCGTCGTCACGTGGGGCGGCGCAATGGGCGCGGATGTTGTCGACAACCTGGGTTTTGACGTCGAGGTCCTTGGCAGTGCGGTTGGGTCGCAGACAACCGCCGAGGACACGCGCGTTGCCGCGCGGGCGATCATGGGACGCGTTGACGTGCTCGCCTTTGCCGGTGGTGACGGGACCGCACGCGATCTCGCCGAAGTGCTGCCGCTGGGGTTGCCGGTGATCGGCATTCCGGCCGGCGTCAAGATGCACTCCGGCGTGTTTGCCGTGACGCCGCAGGACGCAGCCGACGTCATCGTGCGACTGCTCGACGGCGGGTTGGTCGCTGCCGATATCGCTGAGGTGCGCGATATCGACGAAGGCGCGCTGCGCGACGGCCGCGTCGCATCCCGCTACTACGGGGAAATGAGCGTGCCGCGCATCGGCGGCTACCTGCAGCACGTGAAGTCCGCTGGCCGTGAAGTGGAGGAACTCGTGCTCGCCGAGATTGCGGAGGCGGTCGCCGAACACATCGCCGACCACCATGGCGCGGTGCTGCTCGGGCCAGGCTCGACCCTGGCGGCGGTCAAACACCGGCTCGGCATCGCCGGCACGCTACTGGGATTCGACGTGTTGCTGGACCATCGCCTCGTGCTGGCAGATGCGGATGCGTCGCAGTTGGCGCGCTACGTCGACGCCGACACCATCGTTGTACTCAGCTTCACGCGGGGCCAAGGGTTCCTGATCGGTCGCGGCAACCAACAACTGACGCCTTCGCTGCTGCGTAGACTTACGCTTGCGAACATCTGGGTGGTCGGCAGCCGCACGAAGTTGTTGTCGCTCGATGGCAGGCCGCTGCTGGTCGACAGCGGAGCCGCGGATGTCGATGCGCGATTGCTCGGAATCGTCAAAATCATCAGCGGCTACGAGGACGCGTTGTTCTATCGCGTGGGGCATCGCGTCGGTCAGTAGGGACGACGACGCCGCGGCACGGAACGAATTCCGAACTATTGCCGGTAGCCCGCGAGGAACTCGCCCAGACGTCCGATCGCTTCGATCAGGTCCTCTTCGCGCGGCAGAAATACAATCCGGAAGTGGTCGGGTTCCGGCCAGTTGAAGCCGGTGCCCTGCACAACGAGGATCTTCTCCTGCCGCAGCAGATCAAACGCAAAACGTTCGTCGTCCTTGATGTTGAAACGGCGCACGTCGAGTTTCGGGAACAGATAGAGCGCGCCCTTGGGCAGCGTGCAGCTGACGCCTTCGATCTGCGTCAGCAACGAGTGTGCGAGTAGTCGCTGTTGATACAGTCGTCCGCCGGGGCGGATGAACTCGACGATACTCTGATAGCCACCGAGCGCGGTTTGAATCGCGTGTTGGCTCGGCACGTTTGCACACAGCCGCATCGACGCGAGGATGTTCAGTCCCTCGACATAGTCCGTCGCGCGGTGCTTTGCACCGGACAACACCATCCAGCCGGTGCGAAAACCGGCGACGCGATAGGTTTTCGACAGACCATTAAAAGTCAGCACGAGCAGATCGGGCGCAAGCGACGCGAGTGGTATGTGCACGGCGTTGTCGTAGACGATCTTGTCGTAAATCTCGTCGGCGAACAGGATCAGATCCTTCTGGCGCGCAATCTCGACAATTGCGTCGAGGATTTCGCGCGAGTACACCGCGCCGGTCGGATTGTTCGGGTTGATCACGACGATCCCGCGCGTGCGCGGCGTGACCTTGCTCTTCATGTCATCGATGTCGGGCTGCCAGTCCGCCTGCTCGTCGCAGCGGTAGTGCACCGGTTTGCCGCCGCATAAGGTGATCGCTGCGGTCCACAGCGGATAGTCGGGCGCAGGAACCAGAATTTCGTCACCGTTGTTCAACAAACCCTGCATCGCCATGACGATCAGTTCGCTGACGCCGTTGCCGATATAGATGTCGTCGATGTCGACGTGCGGCACGGCCAGTTGCTGGCAGTGCT
Source organism: uncultured Pseudomonadales bacterium (assembly GCA_964445675.1). GTDB lineage: Bacteria > Pseudomonadota > Gammaproteobacteria > Pseudomonadales > Azotimanducaceae > DATJGR01. The sequence continues at coordinate 13,672 of CAYUMA010000034.1, forward strand.
GCATGATCGCCTTGCGCGCGCTGTAGAGGCCCTTGGAGTCGCAGTAGCCTTGAGACTCGCGCAGGTGATGGATTACGTCGATGACGATTTCTTCCGGCGCTTCGAATCCCCAGGGCGCCGGGTTGCCGATATTCAGTTTGATGACGCGATGACCTTCCTCTTCGAGGCGGGTGGCTTCTTGCAGCACCGGACCGCGGATGTCGTAACAGACATCGGCGAGCTTGTCGGACTTCGTAAAGGTTCGCAGGGCGAGCGGCGTCAGTTGCGTAACGCGGTCGAGGTCCTGTTTGTTTTGCATGTCGGTCGCGCTCTCGCAGAATCGCGCGGATTGTAGCGAATTATCATCGCGTCGGAGCCAACGTCGGCCAAGCTGAGCGAAACGGTCGACGAATGGCAGATCCAGTTTGCGATATTAGCTGGGCGAGGTGCCGGCGAAATCGAATCGGACACGAGGTGATGGGCCTGGGCCAACTCAAAATTCTGCAGGAAGTCATCACGTTATCGGTGTTCGTCCGTTCGCGGTGCTGTACATGAAGGAGAAGCTGACGTTCGACTATCTGTGGGCGGCGCTGTGCATCCTGGGGGCCGTGTACTTTCTGTTTCGCACTAAGTTGGCGCCTTGACGCTGCCGTTGTAGCGTCGTGCTCCGCTCTGAGATGATGCTCCACCCTGACTCATCCAAAGGCAGCGGCGTGGCAACGTTGAGCGGATTGATCTTGACCCTGAGGCAATCGGAGACCGAGCAGGCGCTGAAGCTCGTCCTCGTCAGCTACGGCTATACGTTGACGTGCACCGACGTCGAACGTGAGCGCGGACTGTCATTCGACGTCTGCGTCGACATCCTGGGCGACGACGTCGTACGGGATGACGTCTTGGCGGCTGCGATCGATCGCCATATCGTCGAGTGCGACAGTACGCACCCCGCCTCGATCGAAATGCGGCGCAGCTTTTTCGTTGGGCAGTCACTGCTCGACGAGGACGTCGGCACGGACGAAATCAAGTTGCGGGTGTACACGCGCGACAGCTCGGGCGGTGAGATTTCGGCGCTGACAGGTATCGTCAGGGGCGACTTCTAGAAACCCGCCGCGAGACCTTCCTTGCGATGGTCCGACGCGCCGCAATAGCCGTCCTGCAACCGATAGATCAGCTGGGCGCCGCCGAATAACGCAGGCGCCTCGTAACGCACCGAGTGGCCGCGTGCTGCGAGCGCATCGGCGACGGCGGTTGGGAAGCCGGTCTCGAGGCCGACGCTGAAATCCTCGAAGACGTGCCAACGCGGCGCATCGGACGCCGCCTGCGGGTTCTGCCCGCAGTCGAAGATCCGATTGATCATCTGCACATGGCCTTGGTGCTGCATATGTCCGCCCATCACGCCAAAGCTCATTCGCGCGGTGCCTTGTTCGGTGACGAACCCCGGAATAATCGTGTGGTAAGGGCGTTTGTTCGGCGCGACGCAATTCGGATGCGATGGGTCGAGCACGAATCCGGATCCCCGGTTCTGCATCGAAATGCCGGTGCCCGGGATCACGATGCCGGACCCAAAACCGCGGTAGTTCGATTGGATCATCGACACCATCATCCCGTCGGCATCTGCCGCGGTGAGATACACCGTGTCGTAACTGACGGGCAATCGCGCCGGCGGTAGTCGGGCAGCCTTGGCATCGATCGAGCCGGCGAGACTCTCGAGCGCCGCCGCACCGAGCAGTTCCTCCGGCGTGACGCGCATCGCGCGCACGTCCGCGAAATGCTCGAATGCAGCGCGGATCGCGATCTTCATTGCCTCGATCTGCAGATGGATGCTGCATTCAGCGTCGGGTCCGAGCGCGGGGAGGTCGAAGTGCTGGAGGATTGCGAGTGCGATCTGCGCCGCAAGGCCCTGGCCGTTCGGCGGAATCTCGTGCAACTCGACACCCCGATACGATTGGCTGATCGGCGTCACCCAATCGGCGCGGTGCGCGGCAAGATCGTCGTGCGTCATGGCCCCGCCGGCGGCGGCCGCCGCACGCGCAATGCGCTGGGCGAGTTCACCGCGGTAGAACGCTTCCCCGCGCGACTGCGCGATCTGTTCGAGCGTGTGTGCGAGATCGGGCCTGCGAAACAACTCGCCCGCGCGCGGCGCGCGCCCATCCACCAGGAAATGCGCGCCGAAATCCGCAAACTCGCGATAGCGGGTCGCTGCGAGGTGCCAGTAGTGCGCGGTCAATGGTCCGACGTGGAATCCGTCGGTAGCGTAGGCGATCGCGGCATCGAACAGCCTGGGGAACGGCAGTTTGCCGAACCGCTCGGACAACGCGACCCACGCGCTGACGGCGCCCGGGACAGTGACGCTGTCCCAGCCGAGGTCCGGCATTGCCGTACGCCCGGCAAAGCGTGCTGGGGTCCAACGTGCGGGCGCGCACCCCGAACCGTTGAGCCCCCACACCTCGTTGTGTCGACCGACGATCGCAAATGCGTCGCTGCCGACACCGTTGCTGTTCGGTTCAACGACCGTCAGCGTGATCGCGGTCGCGAGCGCCGCGTCCACGGCGTTGCCGCCATTGCGCAGGGCATCGAGCCCCGCAGCAACTGCAAGCGGTTGTGACGTCGCAACGACGTTGCGCGCGATGACGGGCATGCGCTGCGATGGATATGGGAAGTCCCAGCCGATCACTCGGATTCGGCGTTCAGCGGACGGGAATCATCGCGTCAGCTCGTCGGATTCAGCTGTTGGCGAACGTGAGAATCGATGTGGCGAAGGCAATGCAGCGTGTTGGCGCGCGTGTTGCTGTCCATACGGAAGTCGATGTCGTAGTAGTGCTTGTCGTCCGCGGCGCTTGCGCTACGCACGACGCCACCGAGTTCCTCGACGCGCAGATCGTTGACGACGAGGTCCATGACGACCGATTCGCCGATCTTCAGTTGCGCGGGTGTCTCGACCTGGATGCCCGAGATCGAGAAATGCAGGCACTCGGCCGCAATGCTGCGACGGAAGATTCCGAGGATGCCTGTGCGATGGAGTTGGACGGTGAGGTCGCCGCTGCAGACGACGTTGAATTGCCCGGTACTTGCCATTGAGGCGTTCGCTAGTAGCCCTAGTGCATGTTGCTAACTGCTCGGGGAGGTTATGCGCCTAACCGTTTGGCCGCAAGGAATAATAATGTTTCGCATTTGTTTCCCGGATCGACGTCGTCGTCTGCCGCGGCTCGTTTGCGCGTCTGGTGCAAACCCAATACCGTTCGGCGCTGCGCAACTATAAGAACGGAATTCGCGCCATGCATCCGGGAACCATTGCCGCAGCAACGCCGAAGAAAGTCGCGTATGTGATGGCTGACAGCGGACATCGCGTCACGTTCGGTGAGCTCGAAGCAACGTCGAATCAGGCAGCGCAGTTGTTCCGGCGCCTGGGACTGCGTGCCGGCGACCACATCGCGCTCATGCTCGAAAATCATCCGTGCTTCCTGCAGATCTGTTGGGCGGCGCAGCGTGCGGGGCTGTACTACACCGCGATCAGCTGGCGCCTCCAAAGCGAAGAGCTCGAGTACATCCTCAACAACTGCGAAGCCCGCGTGTTCATTACGTCCGGCGTGCGCCGCGACATCGCGCTGTCGCTGCAGGGCCGGATCCCCAAGGTCGAGCAGTGCTACATGGTCGATGCGGTCAGCGCCGGGTTCGATTCGTGGGAGCGCGCGATCGCCGCGATGCCGCCAGTGCCGATCGACGATCAGACCGAGGGCGCGCCGATGTTGTACTCGTCGGGAACGACGGGCTATCCGAAGGGGATCAAACGGCCGCTCTCAGGCGTCGCGTTCGGCGAGCTCAATGCGTTGCCGGTGATGACGACCCTTTACGGGGCGGACCCGAGTTCGATCTATCTATCGCCGGCGCCGCTGTATCACGCCGCACCGTTGGGGTTTTCGATGGCCTGCCTGCGCAGCGGCATTCAAGTCGTCGTGATGGAGCATTTCGACGCGCAGCGCGCGTTGGCCTGTATCGAGACATACCGGGTGACGCACAGCCAATGGGTACCGACGATGTTCGTCCGCATGCTCAAGCTTGGGGACGATGTGCGTTTGAAGTACGACGTCTCGAGCCTCAGGTGCGCGATTCACGCGGCCGCGCCGTGTCCGATCCCGGTCAAGGAACAGATGATCGAGTGGTGGGGACCCGTGCTGTACGAGTACTACGCGGGAACCGAAGGCAACGGGTTCGTGCAACTGAACTCGCACGAGTGGCTTGCGCACAAAGGTTCGGTCGGACGTGCGCTGAATTGCACGGTGCACATCTGTGACGACGCGGGCAACAAACTGCCGGTGGGTGAGCCCGGTACGATCTATTTTGGCGGCGGCGGGGCGTTTGAGTACCACAAGGACCCTAACAAGACCGCGCAGTCGCGCCATCCGCAGGGTTGGTCGACATTGGGGGACGTCGGCTATCTCGATGACGAAGGCTTCCTCTATCTCACCGACCGCAAGCACTTCATGATCATCTCCGGCGGGGTCAACATCTATCCGCAGGAAGCGGAGAACCTGCTGATCACGCATCCGAAGGTATACGACGTCGCCGTCTTCGGCGTTCCCAATGAAGATTTCGGTGAAGAAGTCAAAGCGGTGGTGCAGCCGGTCGATATGCGCGACGCAGGACCGCAACTCGAACAGGAGTTGATCGAGTTCTGCCGCAGTCATCTGTCACACATCAAATGCCCGAGGTCCGTCGATTTCGACGCCGAACTGCCGCGGCATCCGACGGGCAAGCTCTACAAGCGCCTGGTCAAGGACCGGTACTGGCCGAGTCGCTGAGCTTCTCCGTTCTAATTCCGCCCCTTAATCAGGTTGGCAGGCGAATATTGATCGGTCAGCACGCGGGCCTGCGTGTCCCAGTCGGGTGTTGTGTCGAGTTGCGCCGGGTATGTCGTGATCGGCACGCCGTAGGGGCGTAGTGCGACCACAAGCTGCGCGGCGGTACGCGCCAGGCTCTCTTTGTCGGGCAGTGGACCGCGTCGCGCGATGATGATTCGGTTGGAACTGTCGGGCGATCTGAAATTGAAGTAGATCCCAAATACATCTGCGTAAGTCACTGATTCATTTTGATATAGATCACTGATTGCGAACGTATTCGATGCAAGAACTCCGCCGTCGGCCAGTAGTTCGCGCGTTTCCAGCAGATATTCCCGCGTCATCAGGTGCTCGGGAATGTAATCGCCGTTGAATGCATCGAGGATGATCAGATCGTAGCGGTCGGACGCGGTTGCCGCGCGTTTGACCCAGACGCGTGCGTCCTGTTCGAAAACCCGCGTGTTGGCTCCAGGCGTGAAGCCGAAATAGCGTTCCGCCACGCGTCGAACGGCCGGATCGATTTCGACGACGTCGATGTGTGCGTGCGGAAACAGCTCCGCAAGCGCGCTCGGCAACGTGCCTCCGCCGAGACCCACGATCAGCATTCGTTCCGGAGCTGGGTTGAGCATCAGCGCCGCGAACAGCATGCGCGTGTACACGAACACCAGGTGCCGCGGCTCGCGCGAATCGACGCATGATTGGTTCCGCGCATCCTTGCGCACCGTGAATTGCATGCAGCGCAAGGTGCCGTTTTCGTTGACCAGGATGTTCTGATACAGCGAGGTCTCTTGATGAATCACGCGCGCTTCGGTGTTGGCGGTCGCCAACAACGCAATCGCCAGCACCAGCGCGAGGTATTTCACCGGCGCCCCGCGACATAGCCGATTGCGGCGCACGCGACGAGGCACGCGGTGAGCAGGTCGAGGATCGTGTTGATCTCGAACCACAACACCAGGTAGAAGGATGTCGCCAGTGTTCCGAGCGCACTGCCGAGAGTCGAAACAAAATACAGCGTTCCGGCAACACGTCCCGCGTGTTGTGTGTCGCTGACGACCAGACGCACGGCGTAAGGACTGATCATCCCGAGCACGATCGTCGGCAGCGTGAAGAGTGCGGCGGCGGCGACGAGCGATCCATAGCGTGGATCTTCGATCCGTTCGAAGACCCAGCGCATCAACGAGTCGCCGTACAACACGAGCGGATACGTCAGGACGGCGCCGAGCAAAAACAACGCGGCGAAGCGCGGCAGCGACGGATTGCGTGTCGATACGTGGCCGCCAATCAGGTAACCAAGCGCCAGCGACAGCATGAACACGCTGATGATGCTGCCCCAGACATAGATGCTGCTCCCGAAGTACGGAGCGAGTATGCGACCGCCGAGCAGCTCGAGCGCCATGATCACGAAGCCGCCGGCGAACGCGAGAACGCCGACGACCCAGCGTTGCACCATGTGCGAATCGTGCGCCAACGAAGCGGTCAAGGGGCGGCGAACGGGATCAGTCTTTTTTCGGCAGCATTTCTACCGGCGCTTCCGCGGTTTTCCATGCGCTGAAACCGCCGCCGATATGGCAGACGTTCGCCAAGCCCATCCGTTGAACCGTCTGCGTCGCGAGCGCCGAACGCCAGCCGCTCTGGCAGTAGAAAACCAGGCGTTTGCCCGACGAAAACACGTTCTTGTGGTAGGGACTGTCCGGGTCTACCCAAAATTCGAGCATGCCGCGCGGCGCGTGGAAGGCGCCCGGAATCTTGCCCTCGCGAGCGAGTTCGCGAACGTCGCGAAGATCGACGAAGACGACGTTGGGATCGCTCAGCAGCGCGCGCGCTGCGGCGAGATCCAATGTCTCGATTTCTTTCTCGGCGTTTTCGATCAGCGCTTTGTATCCGATCTTCATGAGCTGTCCCCGCATGGCTTGGGCGATTGTACCCGAGCAGCGAATTACATCCGCAGTCCGCCGCTCGCGATCAGCACTTCGCCGGTGATGAAATCGGATTCGCTCTGACAGAACAGATAGATCGCATTCGCGGCGTCCTCCGGCGTCCCGGTTCGACCGAGCGGTGTCAACGCCCGCTGCTGTGCGATCTGGTCTTGCGTCAAGCCGACCCGGTGGCTGCGACCGGCCACTACGACGCGTGGCGGTTCTGCGTCGTAGGGTTGTGTCAAACGCGTTGCGATGTGTCCGAAGGCGACCGCGTTGACGGTCACGTTGAAACGGCCCCATTCCTTGGCGAGTGTCAGCGTCAGGCCCACGATGGCCGCTTTGCCGGCCGCATAGCCCGCCTGCGTGGCAGCACCGTACACACCGGAAACGGAGGAGACATTGACCACCTTGCGACACGGTAGCGGCGCGCCTTGCTTGTGCACTTCGCGCAGCCAACGACCGTACGCACGCAGGATCCGAAACGGCGCCGTGACATGGATGTCGAGCATCGCGCTCCACTGCTCGTCAGTGTGATTGTGCAACGCGCTGTTCCAGATATAGCCCGCATTGTTCACGACCACATCGAGGCTGCCGCGACGCTCGAGGATGGCGTCGATCAACGCGTCGGGAAATTCCGGATCCGTCAGGTCGCCCGGTAGTGCAGTGCCGCCGATGTCGCGCGCGGTCTCATCGAGCGCAGCGGCATCGATGTCGTTGACGAAGACGACCGCGCCTTCGCGCGCGAGCTTCACTGCGGTCGCGCGTCCGACGCCGCGCGCGGCACCGGTAACCAGCGCGATCCGTCCGCTCAGATTGCCGACACTGGCGGCGTTGCTCATCAATATTCTCCTTGCTTGCGCGGCTCCGGAACGTAGCGCGCGACCACGGCGCCGCCGAGAATCAAAAACACGATCGACGCGAGGAAGACCGCTTGATAGCCCGCGACCGCGGCGAGCAACCCGCCGAGCAGCGGGCCGAGCGTACCTGCAACTTCCGACGCTGTGTTCGCAATTGCGATACGAATGGGCAGGTCGTCGCGCGTGCCGAACTCCAGCGTCATGTTCTGCGACGCGTTCTGAAATCCCTGCACGGCGGCACCGATCCCGACGAACACCAGCACCGTGACTGGAAGGTTCCCGGATACCAGCATCAGCAACAGTGTTGCGGCGACCCACAACGCGATTGACGCGAGGTACGTCAGGCGAAACCCGTGCCGATCGCTGATGGGTCCCCACAGAAGATTCGAAAAGGTACCCGACAACGTGTAGGCGAACGTCAGGATTCCGAGTGTTGCACCGGAAAGCGCCGCTGTGTGTCCCTCGTGCAGGATGTAAAACGGCATCGCCATGCGGCCCATCGTCGCGAGCGCGCGCGCGGCGAAATACCGCGTGAACGCCGCGTCGTTGCGCAGCAGCGCCGGAACTTGCGCAAGCCGCGAGCGCAACGTTTCCTTAGGACGCACGACCGGTGGTTCCGGCTCGCGCACCGCCATGAGCGCCGATAACCCTACGCTCGTGAGCACAAACGCGAGCAGGAACGTATAGGAATAGCCGGCCGCGGTCGGCGTGTCGCCGACGAGGAACTGACCACTGAGCCACGCGACGCCCGCGGAGATGATGCCGGCGAGGAAATTGCGCATGCCCGTGAGTCGACCGCGCTTGGACACGGGAATGACCTTGGCCATCAGGACGTTGAAGATCACGCCTTGGATGCCTTGGAACAAACCGAAGATCGCGAGAAACAGCATGATCGCCCACAGCGCCCACGGCGCTGGCAGAATCAGGCCCGCTAGCGCGATCGCGAGCACCATGCCGCGCATTCCCCAACCGGTCGCAAACGCCGCCGGCAAAACCTGTTTGCGATGCTCGATCAGGTTCGCGCCGAGCATCGGTGTCAGCATCATGCCGAACGATTGCAGAGCGCTGGACACGCCGACGGCCATGTTGGATCCGCCTGATAACAGCATGATGTAGGCGGGCAGGAAGGTCGGCGCGTTCAGCAGGCGAAAGCCGGTCTGTCCCAACATGCCGTGCACGAGATGTGCGGTGAAATTGCGGGTCAGGTTGCGCTGCACCTGGATCTGAAAGCGGCGTTCGGCGCGACGTTCGGCGGGGTCTGTGTCGTTCTGCAAAAGGTGAATTCCGTCACGCGCTCCGCTGGGCCTGACTGACGCGCGCAGTCACGCTGTGCGCGAGTGGGTCATTAACCGACCGCTTCGCGCGATCGCTGAGAACTTATAAAACCAACAAAAACAATACATTAGGATGCAATCCTTAGGTGGCACGATTACTGTAATAAGTCTTTCGCACCACAGCAGTAAGTGACGCACATGAAAGACACTTTGGGTCGCTATCAGGGCCAATTCGATCAATCGCCGGATCCGCTCTATGTCGCAATTCCGCGCGTCGAGATCATCTCGGAGATGGCGCGCCGTGGAGACGACCGCGCGCTCAACGACGTCTGCCTCGCAGTTGCAGTCGTCGCGGAAGCGCTGAACGCGGCCTGGCTTGCCACCAGCACGAGCTGATTCGGCTCAGCGGCCCTGCCAGTTGGGGGGCCGTTTCTCCGCGAAGGCTTTCGGGCCTTCGATGAAGTCACTGCTCGAGACCATCGCGCGCACCGAATCATAGGATTGGGCCATCGCGTCCGCCAACGACGCGGCGTCGAGTCCGCGATAAACGACGTCCTTGCTCGCGCGTATCGACAGCGGCGCACATTCGCATATCTCACGTGCCCAACGCCGCGCCGCGTCGAGCAACTGTGCCTGTGGCACGACTTCGTTGACGAAGCCGAGCGATTTTCCCTCCGCTGCGCTGACACGACGCCCCGTCAAAATCATACCGAGCGCCTGTTTCGTGCCGATCTGCCGTGGCAGCCGATGCAATCCACCGGCGAGCGCCGCGAGGCCGACGCGCGGTTCCGGTAACGCGAACAGCGCGTTGTCGGACGCGATGATCAAATCGCAAGCCAGAGCAATTTCGAAACCGCCGCCCATCGCGACGCCGTTGACCGCGGCAATCACCGGTTTCGTCAGGTCAAAGCGCGACGTCAGCCCGCCAAACCCGCGCGGTGTCGGCACGCGCTTGCCGCCCTCCGCCTGATGGCGCAGGTCATTGCCGGCGCTGAATGCTCGATCGCCGCGGCCAGTGATGATTGCGACCCACGCATTGGCGTCCGCTGCGAATTCGTCGAACACCACGCCGAGTTCCGCGTTCGCGGCAGGATGCAATGCGTTCATCCGTTCCGGCCGCTCGATCGTGACGATCGTCAAATGGCCGTCCTTTTCGACGCTACAGAATTCCGCCATGTCTGCCCCCGTATCGTTGCGTGTCAATTGACGCACTATCGCAGAGAAGCCGGCACCGATTAAAGGTGTTCCGTGCTGTTGAACGCGGTGATCACCGGCTGCGGTTCGAGCAGCAGTTGCGTCACGCTGCAATTGTCGAAGTGATAGTTCGTCCAGCGATTCGCGTCGGCATCGAGCAAACTCGCGAGTGCGATCCCTAACGCCGCCCCGTGGCTGACGACCGCAATCGGGCGCGCTCCGTCGTGGTTCGAGTAGATGCGGCGCAGCGCGCCGACGATGCGATGTTTGACTTCGTTGATGGTGTCGCCGCCGTGCGGGGCATAGTCCTGATCAGCGCGGATGCGGCGGAAAAAATCGTATTCGCTGTGCAGCGCGTCGAATGTCGTGTCTTCGAGTTCACCGATACCCCATTCGCGCAGATCGTCCTCCAGAATCACTGTCTGGCCGAGCGCCGCACCGACCTGCTGCGCGGTGTGCACGCAACGGATCAACGGGCTCGTGTAAATGGCTTCGACGTCCCCCCATTCTTTTCGTATCCGGCGTGCCAGGCGGCGTGCCTGGCGCCGACCTGCGGGGGTCAGCGGGCTGTCGGTTGCGCCGTGCCAGCGTCGCTGGGTGTTGGCTGCGATCTCGCCGTGACGCATCAAGAGCAGTGTACGAGTCACCAAGAGCCCTCTGCTGCGGACGCGGCAGGTTAGCAGGATGCTGAAACAGCGTCCTGCCAGTCGATCGACGGTCGCGCCTTCGTGTCCTGTGCGTCCGTGGCGGGTCATGCCCATCTGTTACACTCGCGCCGTTTCAAGCCTGCCGGCGCTCGTGCAACTCCTGTGTTCTATCCCTTGGCTGTCAACATCGGACTGCGTTACGCGAACTCGCGCAGGAGCTTCATCTCCTTCATCAGTGTCGTGGCCGTTGCCGGCCTGGTTCTGAGCGTCGCGGTGCTCGTGCTGGTGACCTCGGTAATGAACGGATTCGAACGCGAGTTGAGGGAGCGCGTTCTGAGTGTCGTGCCGCACCTGATCGTGCGCGGCGTGGAACCACTCTCCGACTGGCCTGCCGCGGCGGCACGGTTGGCGAAGTTGCCCGGGGTCGCCGGCGTCGCGCCGTTCATCAATGGAACTGGGTTGCTGGTCACTAACGGACGCTCGACGGGCGTGGCTTTCACCGGCATCGATTCGACGTCCGAGTCTGCTGCATCCGACCTTGCCAAATATGTCGTCAGCGGCGATATCGCGAATCTGGTCGATGGTTCGTTTTCGGTCCTTCTGGGCCGTGGCGTCGCGGACCGTCTGGGTGCCGGGCCCGGCGACTTCGTCACTGCTGTGCTGCCGGATGCGAGTGTGTCGCTCGTCGGGCTGATACCGCGACAGAAAAAAGTCAAAGTGATCGGCATTGTCGACACGCAATCCGAGATCGATCAGCGCTCGGTGTATCTCTCGCTCGGCGACGCCGCGCGCCTGTTCCGTTTGGGCGACCGCGTGCACGGTCTCAACCTGCGGCTCGTCGATCTATTCGCGGCGTCGAGTGTCGGGGCGCGCGCCGTCGATGAGTTGGGCCCCGACGTCGTGTTTCCGATCACGTGGATGCGCCTGCACGGCAACCTATATCGCGCGATCGAGTTCCAGCGCGCCATGATGTTCCTGTTGCTTTCGCTACTCGTTGGCGTTGCGGCGTTCAATCTCGTGTCCGCATTGATCATGGTCGTTAATCAGCGTCGTGGTGACATCGCGGTGCTGCGCACGCTGGGCGCAAGAACCCGGACGATCGTGGTGGCGTTTCTGGTGCTCGGCGGCAGCATTGGTGTTGCCGGTGTCGGCTTGGGAATTCTGCTGGGCACGGGTGCGGCGCTCTTTGTCGAGGATGGCTATCGGTGGCTCGAGAACACCCTCGGGTTGCACCTGATGAATCAGTATTTCATCAGTTATCTGCCGGCGCAGGTCAAAGTCGCGGACCTCGTGACCGTGGCGGCGGTCGCGCTGCTGTTGAGTCTCGGCAGCACGCTGTATCCGGCATACCGCGCCGCGAGGCTGAATCCCGCGGAGGTGCTCAAGCATGAGTGAAGCAGCTGCGCTCGCGTGTCGCGGCCTGGTTAAATCGTTTCATCAGGGCCCGACGCTGCTGCCGGTACTGCGCGGGGTCGATCTGCAGGTTGGCCGCGGCGAGCGGGTCGCCGTGCTGGGTCGCTCCGGATCAGGCAAGAGCACGCTGCTACATATACTCGGAGGTCTCGCGGATCCCGATGCGGGCGAGGTGCGCATCGATGGCGTGCTCGTCGGGCCGCTCGATGCGGAAGCGAGGGCGCGCTTGCGCAATCGCAGGATGGGCTTCGTCTATCAATTCCACCATCTGTTGCCTGAATTCACCGCGATGGAGAACGTCGCGATGCCGCTGTTGCTCGGCGCGCACCGCATCGGCGAAGCGAAGCAACGCGCGGTCGACGTCCTCGCTGCGGTCGGTCTCGCGGGTCGGCTCGACCACCGCCCGAACCAGTTGTCGGGTGGCGAGCGACAGCGCGTCGCGATCGCTCGAGCGTTGGTGGCGGACCCGGCTGTCGTGCTCGCCGATGAACCGACAGGCAATCTGGATCAGGAAAGCGCCGATCAGGTGTTCGCCGTGATGCTGGAACTGGCCGCGCGACGTGGCACCGCGTTCGTCGTCGTGACGCACGATGAAGAGCTCGCCCGGCGCATGGAGCGGCGTGTGTACCTCACCGACGGTCACCTGATCGAAGGCACCAACTGATGAGCCTGCCGATCGCTGGCGCGACGTCGCTGTGGATCGGTTGGCGCTACTTGGCGAGCCGCGGGCGCGCCTTTGTATCGTTGATCACCTGGGTCTCCGTGTTCGGGCTGGGTCTTGGCGTTGCGGTTCTCGTCGTCGTCATCAGCGTCATGAACGGTTTCGACGAGGAGCTGCATCGGCGGATTCTGGGGACGGTGCCGCACGTCGTGCTGGTGCCACCGACCGCAACGACAGACGCCGGCGATCTCAGCCGCTATGCATCGGTCGGCCAGGCATTTCGATTCTTCGAAGCCCAGGGCATGGTGGCGCGCAGCAGCGGTGTCGAGGCGGTCGCGGTTTATGGTGTCGATGCGCCGGGCTTAGTCGCGATGGATACCGTTGCACGGGCCATGACCTCGGGCTCGGTCGACTCGCTGCGCAATGGCGGTGCGCTGGTCATGGGTGCGCCGTTGGCGATGCACCTGGGCCTTGCGATCGGCGACCCGGTCACGCTCGTGTTGTCGACGCCGACCAACGACACCGTCGTGCCGCGCCTGGAACGCTTCACGCTGTCCGGTACGTTCGAGATCGGTGCCGAACTCGACTATGGGCTCGTGCTGGTGGGTCTCGATGACATGCTGCGCCGAGGACTCGCTTCCAGCGGACGCCTCGGGGTACGCCTGAAGCTGGCTGAGCCGGCAAACATCGATGCCGCAGTCGCTGCATTGGCCGGCATCGTACCGACGGGATGGCAGGTGACCGACTGGCGCTCGAACTACGGCGAGCTGTTTCGCGCGGTCCGACTCGAAAAGAGCATGATGTTCATGTTGCTGGTGCTGATCGTCGCAATCGCCGCGTTCAACATCGTTTCGGCTCAGACGATGCTGGTCAACGAAAAGCGCTCCGATATTGCGATCTTGCGCACGATGGGCGCGTCGCAAGGACTGATCCTGCGGCTGGTCCTCGTGCAGGGCGTGCTCGTCGCGTTGGCGGGAATCGGCTTCGGCTTGGTGCTCGGGCTCGTCCTCGCGCATCACGTGACGCAGACCGTTGCGCTACTCGAATCTCTGATCGGTGCAAGGCTGCTCGATGGCACGTACTTCGACAAGGTGCCGTCGCTGGTACTCGCGCCGGACATCGTTGTCATCGCGGCCGTTTCGTTTCTGTTCTGTCTGATCTCGGCGCTGCATCCGGCGCGCCGCGCCGCGGCGTTGAATCCGGCCGAGGCATTGCACGAAGCGTCTTGAATCAGATCAAGGCGCCGACGTCGGGCGCGGCTGCAGCACTGCGCGCTCGCGACGAGAGCGCTGCCGCGCGCGCCAGCGCCTCACCACGTGAATGCGCCAACCGACGCGCACGATCACATAGCCGAGCAATCCGCTGACGACTCCGCAGACCAGGGAGCCGAGTACCAGCGGCGGCCAGATCTGATTCAACTGTTCGGCGAGCCAACCAAAGCTGATGTTCACTTCCGCGACTGTCAGTTCGACGCCGAGGAGCCAGGCTCCCACCTTGTAAGCGAAGAAATATGCCGGGCCCATCGTCAATGGATTGTTGACCCAGACGAGCGCGACCGAGAGGGGCAGGTTGCAGCGCGTCACGACCGCGATCGCGCCGGCAATCAGCATATGCATCGGCACCGGCAGAAAGGAACTGAACAGCCCGATGAAACACGCGCCCGCGACTGAGCGTCGATGCAGGTGCCAGATCTCCGGGTTCTGTAGCGATTTTCCCAGCGGCCGCAGCGCCGGATGCGTACGCATCTTATGGGTATCTGGCAGGTAACTTCTGAGGGGGCGAAGTGGCATAAACCCGTGACTACTACGAGGGCTCGATCGCCGCGAACGCGCCAAGCCTATCCGCAGCAGAGGCGCGATTATGCCTACTTATGGAACCGGGTTCATTGCGCGGGTGTTGGTCGGCTATGTCTGCGCAGTACTCGGCGCGATCGCGCTGCCGGATCTGCAATCGCCTCCGGTCCTCATTGCGAGTGCCAGCATCGCTGTCGCGCTGTTGGTTGCGCGGCGCGTGCCGCTGTTCGCAGGCGTGCTGCTGGGTTTCGTCGTTAGCGCTGCGGTTGCGCAGGATTCGATCGGCCATCGGATCGCGCCGTGCGTCGATGGAACCGTCGTTGAATTGAAGGGCCGAGTCGTCGGCCTGCCGAAGCCGTCAGCATGGCAGACACAATTCGACCTCGCACCGCACGTGATCGCGCCATGGCCAACGTGTGCGGGAGCTATGCCGCAGCGACTGCGATTATCGTGGTTTTCAGGTCCGCGCGTTGCGCCCGGTGAACTGTGGCAACTGCGGATCAAGTTGCGCAGTGTGCGCGGTTACCAGAATCCCGGCGGCTTCGACTACGAAGCATGGAGTCTGGCAAATCACATCGATGGCGGTGGCAGCGTGCGCTTTGGTCGCAGGCAGTCCGGCGTCGACGGCTTC
Source organism: uncultured Pseudomonadales bacterium (assembly GCA_964445675.1). Lineage (GTDB taxonomy): Bacteria > Pseudomonadota > Gammaproteobacteria > Pseudomonadales > Azotimanducaceae > DATJGR01. The sequence goes on from CAYUMA010000034.1 coordinate 28,872, forward strand.
AGTTGGGACCGGTTGCGGCTGGATCTGCGTGATCGCATCGGCGCGGCGTCGTTGCAGCATCCAGGCATCGTGCTCGCGTTGTTAACCGGCGATGGCGCGTTGATGAGCGACGCCGACTGGGCGTTATTCCGTGCGACCGGAACCGTGCACCTGATGGTGATTTCCGGGCTGCACCTGACGATCGTTGCGACGGCGGGAGCGATTCTCGGGCGAGCGCTCGCGCGGTTGTGGCCGCAACGACTCGCACGTGCGGGCTCCGTATTGCCGGGAGTTGGATGCGCGCTGTTGTCCGTGACGCTTTATGCGTGTCTTGCGGGGTGGGGTGTACCGGTACTGCGCGCGTGGATCGCTGCCGTTGTCGTGTTGATCGCGTTGCCGCTCGGTCGGCGGCCGTCGCTGCCGATGGTGTTCTTGTGGATTGCAGCCGCCGTCCTCAGTGTCGACCCGTTAGCGCCGCTGCAGGCCGGATTCTGGTTGTCGTTCGGTGCGGTGGCGATTCTGCTCGCGCAGTTTTCGCCGCGGTACGAACGCGCCTCCACGGTGCGTGCACTGCTGCTTTCGCAGATCGTGCTCGCCGTCGCGATGGTGCCCGCCCTATTGGTGACGGTTGGCAGCGTCGCGTGGGTCGGACCCATTGCGAACCTCATTGCCGTGCCGATCGTCAGCGTCGTTGTAGTTCCGCTGGATCTAGTCGGCGCCGGGATGATTGCGCTCCTCGGCAGTGACGCGAACTGGCTGCTTCACGTCGCGGATTGGGTCATCGGGCTTGTTGTCGCGTATCTGCAGGCATTGGCTGGCTATGACTGGCTCGGGTTCGCTGCCGATCGTGGCATTGGCACAGTGGCGATCAGTGCGTCCGCGTGCGCGCTCATGCTGTTGCCGTTGCCGCTCAAGCATCGCGCATTGCTGTTGCCGTGCGTGCTGTTGCCGGTCGTTCCGGTCACCGCTGATGTACCCGAGCGCGAGTATCGAGTAACGGTCCTCGACGTCGGCCAGGGGCTCGCGATCGTCATCGATACTGCGCGGCACCGCCTGCTGTTCGACGCAGGTCCGCGATTTCCGTCCGGCTTCGATCTCGGCAGCGCGGTGGTGGTGCCGAATCTACAGCGAGCGGCGCGAAGCGACGTCGATCTTGCGATTCTCAGTCACGCCGACATGGACCACGTCGGTGGCTATGGTGCGGTGTTCCGATCGAAGCCGGTGCGGGCGCTGATCGGCGGTGAGCCGGTCGGTGGCGTTACCGCGCTGCGCCCGTGCCGCGCAGGTCAGGCGTGGCAATGGGACGGGGTGCAGTTTCGAATTCTGCATCCGCAGGGCGCGACGGCTTCCGACAACGACTCGTCGTGCGTGTTGTTGATTGACAACGGGCGCGGACGCGCGCTGGTGCCTGGCGATATCACGGAATCGAGCGAAGCGGCTGTGAGTCGGCGCATCGGCTCCGATCCGGTCGACTTCCTCGTCGCTGCGCACCACGGCAGTCGCAGCTCATCCAGTGTGGGCTTCGTGCAGGTAACACAACCGCGCATCGTCGTCGTCAGCGCGGGATACTTGAATCGATTCGGACACCCCCATCCGCGGACACTATGTCGTTTCGCGCGCGCCGGTGCAGATGTGTACTTGACCGCTTTGTCTGGCGCCGTCGTGTGGCGCACTGAACGACCCGATCGGGTCGTGCAGTGGCGAGCGCGCTCGCCCCCTTACTGGCGTGTTGGGATCGGACATGGCGGAGTGGTGTTGCCACAGACTCATGGAAACAACGTTGCGCTCGACCCGTGCAATATCGCCGATCGCGGGGTCAGGCGAAGCGATGAACCATGAGCCGCAGTTGGTCGACCAGTTGCACTTTGTCGTCGCTCGACAGAAATCGACCGATCTCGAGCCGTTGATCGCGAGCCTGGATCGCCACTCGATCCCGATCCCAGGCGTTGTCCCGTCGCTCGATGCAAAATCGCGTGAAAAAACGCGCAAAACGATAGACGTGTTCAGGTCTGCGATGGCCGGTCTCGACGATCAACTCGTCACTGGAAAAGATGAGGACTTCCTGCGCATGCGTGCGTCGCACGCAGACATACAGGCACACCAACAGTGCGCTGATTTCGAGCGCGGTGAAGGGCAGTACCATCCAGAAGCCGTGCCACGCGAAGGTTGTCGCGACAGTGGTCGATAGCGCCATCAGTGCGGCCACGCAATAGATGTTCGAGCGCCAGGTCCACGAGCGGTTGGGGCGCAGAACGATCTGTCCGATTCGCGTGCGCTCGTCGAAATGCGCCGCGATCATGGTGTCAGCGCTTCGCCTTGGACGTCGCCGCCGCGAGCCGCTGTGCGTCGGCGCGATCAAACGCGAGTGCGGCCAGGTCGCGCAGCAGGGGATGCGCAAACGTCAACTCTTCGAGGCTGAAGGCGCGGCTGATCCACTTTGCGTGGCGGTAACGCGAATCGTCTCGCAGTCGTACACGCTCCGAGCCCGATGAGAAGCGGTGAAAAGCGCTGAACGTCGCGTTCTCCGACGCCATCGTACTCGGCGCACTGTCGATACCGAGCGTGTCCTCGAGCACCAGATCATCAAGCCCGAGATCGGCCGCCAGAAACTCGTTCAGGGCGGTCCGCCATTCGAGCCCGACCGTCAAGTAGTCACCGGGGAACAGCCATTTCCCGTGGCGCTGCACGACCAGGAGCTTGCCCTGCTGGTTGACGATTGCGGCGCCTTGAAAGACCTGAAAGTAGTCCTGCCCGAGGCGGAGGTCGTGGCGCAGGCGGTCGACGGTGTGCCACAGGTGTTGACTCGTCCGATTCGTGAACTTCAACCCGAGTCCTTCCTCGGTGATGCGCGCCACCTCCATATCGACGGTCGGAGTTGCGCTCGACTCGACCAGCGCAGCGTTCAGAACCGTGACCTTGACCTTCGCGCCGACCCGCAAACCAGTTGGACTGAGGCGCACGAAGATGCCGCCTTCGGAGATGTCTCGCGCGACGCTGCGGATCCTGCCGAGGCTCGGGTGGCTCACCTCGACCTCGAACGGCAACTGGATCCGTACGCTTCCGCGGTCATCCATTGCGTGCTCGACTGTGTCGGGTTCGTCCACGTTCTGCTCGTCGGTGACCAACTCGCCCGTGACCCGCTCACGCATGGCCAGTTCGTGCGCCGCACGCTCGTGCGCGGAATGGTCCTTCGGATCGGTCATGACGGGAGCGCGCGTGTAGTTGACGAATGCAAGAAATGTAACGCGAGCCCGTTCGAGATTCCAGGACGGGTTCTCACACTTGAAAAGAACCATGTTGGACGCATCATCTGCCAGGATCGAATGTGATGCAGGTCAACGAAAATGCGAATGGATCGAATGACGAGTCGGCTGCAGGCTGCATTGTCGGATGCACAATCGTCGGCCGTCGGCAAAGACCACAACTACGTGCAGCCTTCGCATTTGCTGGCAATGCTGCTCGAAGACAAGTCGAGCGGCGTACGTCAGCTGTTGGCGCAGGCGGGTGGTCGGGTCGATGAGATCGACGCTGCGCTTGCAAGCGAGATCGCGAGCTTGCCAACCATTTCGCAACCCACGGGTGATGTGGGTCTCTCTCCAGAACTCGTCAAACTGCTGAATCTCGCCGATCGCAATGCGCAGAAGCAGGGCGACAAATTCATTTCCACGGAAATGGTGCTACTGGCCGCATGCGAAGACAGCGGAGCGACGGGTCGCCTGCTGCGCCAGTGCGGCGTGAAACGCGATGCCGTTGAACGCGCGATCGCCAATGTTCGTCAAGGAGAAGCCGTGCAGGATCCGAATGCGGAAGAAAGTCGTCAGGCGTTGGAAAAATACACGGTGGATCTCACCCAGCGGGCCGAAGAGGGCAAACTCGACCCGGTTATTGGACGCGACGATGAAATACGCCGCACGATCCAGGTGCTGCAGCGACGCACAAAGAACAATCCGGTCCTGATCGGTGAGCCTGGGGTTGGCAAGACGGCGATCGTCGAAGGCCTCGCGCAACGGATCCTCGATGGTGAGGTGCCCGAGGGGCTGAAGAACAAGCGCATCCTGGCGCTCGACATGGGGGCCTTGATCGCAGGGGCCAAATTTCGCGGCGAGTTCGAAGAGCGGTTGAAAGCCGTGCTCAACGAGTTGGCGAAACAGGAGGGCAACGTCGTCCTGTTCATCGACGAGCTGCATACGATGGTCGGCGCCGGTAAGGCGGAAGGCGCAATGGACGCAGGCAACATGCTCAAACCCGCTCTGGCGCGCGGCGAACTGCACTGCGTTGGCGCCACGACACTCGATGAATACCGCCAGTACATCGAAAAAGATGCGGCGCTCGAGCGGCGCTTTCAGAAGATCCTGGTCGACGAACCCAGCGTCGAAGACACCATCGCGATCCTGCGCGGCTTGAAGGAGCGCTACGAACTCCACCACGCGGTCGATATCACGGATCCGGCAATCGTCGCGGCCGCGCGCCTGTCCCACCGCTACATCACGGGTCGTCAGTTGCCGGACAAGGCGATCGATCTGGTGGATGAGGCTGCGAGCGGAATTCGGATGGAGATGGATTCCAAACCGGAAGAAATGGATAAGCTCGGGCGACGTCTCATTCAGCTGAAGATGGAACTGGAAGCGCTGAAGAAGGAAAAGGACGACGCGTCGCGTAAGCGCACCGACGCGCTGAAGGAAACCGTGACGGATCTCGAGCGCCAGTACGCGGATCTCGAAGAAGTGTGGAACGCCGAAAAGGCGACGTTGAAGGGCGAGCAGCACATCAAGGAAGAGCTCGACGCGGCGCGACTGGAGTTCGAAGCCGCTCGACGTGGCGGCGATCTCGCGAAAATGTCCGAGTTGCAATACGGGCGGATTCCCGAACTGGAGAAGAGTCTCGCCGGCGCGGTGGTCGCAGAAGGCAAAGAGAATCGTCTGTTGCGCAACAAGGTCACCGAAGCGGAGATCGCCGAGGTCGTATCAAAGTGGACAGGTGTCCCGGTCACCAAATTGCTCGAAGGCGAGCGCGAAAAGCTGCTGCATCTTGAAGATCAGCTGCATGAACGCGTGATCGGCCAGGATGAAGCCGTGAAGGCGGTGGCCGATGCGGTGCGGCGTTCGCGCGCCGGCCTTGCCGATCCCAACCGCCCCAACGGTTCGTTCATGTTTCTCGGGCCGACCGGCGTCGGTAAGACCGAACTGTGCAAGGCGCTGGCGGCCGCGCTGTACGACACGGATGCCGCGATGGTCCGCATCGACATGTCCGAATTCATGGAGAAGCACTCGGTTGCGCGCATGATCGGCGCGCCCCCGGGTTATGTCGGCTATGAAGAAGGCGGTTTTCTGACGGAGGCCGTGCGACGCCGTCCGTATAGCCTGGTGCTGCTGGACGAGATCGAGAAGGCGCATCCGGATGTGTTCAATATTCTGCTGCAGGTGCTCGACGACGGTCGGCTCACGGATGGTCACGGGCGGACGGTGGACTTTCGCAACACCGTGTTGGTGATGACGTCGAACCTCGGTTCGGACGCGATTCAGGCGTTGACCGAGGCGGGTCGCTACGATGCGATCAAGTCCACGGTACTGAATGTCGTCGCCAAGCATTTCCGTCCGGAGTTCCTGAATCGGGTCGATGACGTGGTCGTATTCCATCCGCTGGGCCGTGAACACATGGCCGCGATCGCGCAGATCCAGCTGGGCCTATTGCGGGCGCGGCTCAAGGACATGGACCTTGGCCTCGAAATGACGCCGGCCGCGGTCGCACGGCTGACTGAGCAAGGTTACGACCCCGTGTATGGTGCGCGGCCGTTGAAGCGGGCTATTCAGCGCAGCATCGAGAATCCACTCGCCGCAGAGCTGCTCGGCGGGCGGTTCCATCCCGGTGACATTGTCCGTATCGACGCTGTCGGCGAGACGTTCAAATTCGAGCGCATCGCCGCCGCGACGGCGTGAGCGACTATTGTATAAATATCCAGCATTCGTATAATTGTCGATACTCGGAATGGATGCAAAGTCGTGCGCCCGCAATCGCTGTCTCTGTTCGATGACGCGCCGCATGCCCGCGGCGATGGGCCGGCGGCGGCCGCCGTTGCGCGCGACGCACAGCAACGGCATCTCAATGCCGCGCGCTGGTTGTCGCGCCGCATGGCGCGCCTGCCGGACCAATCACCCGAGCAGGAGCGCGCGGGTTTGTTGATCTGCCGGCATCTGGTCGCGATGCTCAACGCTGCGCAACAAGAAACGCCGACTTCGCGGCACTGACGTTGACCGGTGTGCGCGAACCCACTGTTTCGGAATCCTCTGCTTGCTGGTGCAGAGCAGCGTTGGCTACCATCCCGGCAGTTCTGATCGATCAGGGATGGCGATGCTGAAGAAGTGCTTATTTCCGGTGGCGGGTTACGGTACGAGGTTCTTGCCGGCAACCAAGGCGATGCCGAAGGAAATCCTTCCGATCGTCGATAAACCGCTCGTGCAATACGGCGTCGAAGAAGCGGTCGAAGCGGGCCTGACCGACATCGGTTTCGTCACGGGTCGCGGCAAGCGCGCCATCGAAGACCATTTCGACGTCAGCTACGAACTCGAGCACCAGATCCAAGGAACGGGCAAAGAAAAGCAGCTCGAAGGCATTCGTGCGCTGATAGACACCTGCACGTTTTCATACACCCGGCAGATCAGCATGAACGGTCTTGGTCATGCGATCTTGACGGGTCGGTCGCTGATCGGCGATGCGCCATTTGGCGTTGTTCTGGCCGACGACCTGTGTTTTGGCGAAGGCACCGGAGTGCTTGCGCAGATGACCAAGCTGTTTCGCCAGTTTCGCTGCAGCATTCTCGCAATCGAGGAAGTGCCCGCGGACGAGACGAACCGCTACGGAATCATTGCAGGCGAAGCGCTGTCGGATTCCCTGTTCCGCGTGACCGATATGGTCGAGAAGCCGTCGCCCGATCGTGCGCCGAGCAATCTCGCAATCATTGGTCGCTATATCCTGACGCCCGAC
>CAYUMA010000035.1:0-2284 GCA_964445675.1 uncultured Pseudomonadales bacterium
TCCGGGTGTGCACCGAACACCAGAACTCGTATCGGATCTCGAAACGGATTGGGTTGGCTCACAAGCGCAATACACTCCTTTACTCGACCTCGACATGCGCACCGCTGCGTCCCGCGTAGACTCGCGTCTCACAAACGGTGTTATACGCCGATCATTTTGCACTCAACGGAGTCACGTGTGGATTATCGATTCGTCCTCGGGCGCGCCTTCAAAGTAAAAGACCAGACGTACGTTGCCAGTGCGTTGGGTAAGTCGAACGGCGTCGAGATCGTACGGGCCGCGACCCGGATCGACGGCGAGCAGGTCATGCAGGTATTCCCCGCGACGATCGTCGTCGAACACCTGCTCTACGACGAAGAGATCGAACTCTGCCCGGTGTCGTTCGCCTGAGTCTCGCGACAACCGTCCCTCCCACATGGTTGAGATCACACACCGGTTCGTCGACACGAACGGCATCCGCATGCACATCGCCGAAGCCGGTAGAGGGCCGCTCGTTGTGCTGTGTCATGGCTTTCCGGAGTCGTGGTACTCGTGGCGTCACCAGCTCTCGGCGCTCGCGGAGGCGGGCTTTCACGTGGTCGCGCCCGATCAGCGGGGTTACGGGCAAACCACTGCTCCGTCGGCGATCGAGGCGTATACACAGTTGCATCTGGTCGGCGACATCGTCGGTCTGGTGCACGCGTTAGGTGAATCGACAGCGGTGATCGTCGGTCACGATTGGGGAGCGCCCGTCGCGTGGAATGCGGCGCTCTGGCGTCCGGATGTATTCCGGGCCGTCGCCGCGCTGTCGGTGCCGGTATCCGACCGTGCGCCCGTCGCGCCGACGCAGGCAATGCGCGCGCTTTTTGGCGACAACTTCTTCTACATCCTGTATTTCCAGACACCCGGCGTTGCAGAGCACGAGCTGTACCACGATGTGCGCGAGACGATGCGACGGTTTCTGTATGGCGCATCCGGCAACGCGCCGGATCGCGGCACCGGGATCTTCGCGAACCCGCCGAACAAGCGGGCGATGTTCGTCGAGCAGTTGCCGCGAATTGACGGCCTGCCGCCGTGGTTGACCGAAGCCGATCTCGATTTTTTGCGGGCGAGTTCGAGCGCACCGGTTTCCGCGGCGGACTCAACTGGTACCGCAACATAGACCGCACGTGGGAGCTCACGGCTGCGTTCCAGGGGAAGCAGTTCGAGCAACCCGCGCTCTTCATCAGCGGCGACCGCGACTTGATTCGTGCAAACCCGGCGTACGAAGCCGCGATGCGTACGGTCGTGCCGCGACTCAAGCCCGTCGTTATCCTGCCGGGCATCGGCCACTGGACCCAACAAGAGGCGCCGGCGGCGACGAATACGGCGCTGATCGATTTCCTGACGTCGCTGTGAGCGTCGTTGTGGGAGCGATCGTAAGACTCGCGATTTCCTGGTGAGGTGCCACTACCATCGCGGTTTGGACGGGAGATTCCTCCCACGATGACCGCTCCCACAATCATCGCCAATCCCGCCACTAATTCGTTAAACGCGCGCCGACGCTTGCGATTGCCCCGCGCATCTGTTTGATTTCATTATCGATCGCACGATGGCCCAGGATGTGCAACGCCTGGGCGCCGATCGCGTCGACCTCGAGACACCAATGCTGCGAATCGAACATCTATCGAAGACCTACCCGAATGGCGTTGTCGCGCTCGACGACGTATCGCTTTCGATTCCGCGCGGCATGTTCGGTTTGCTCGGCCCCAACGGCGCCGGCAAGTCGACGCTGATGCGCACGATTGCGACGCTGCAGGAGCCCGACGCGGGCAAGATTGCACTCAACGACATCGACGTGCGGGCGGATAAAGCGTCGCTGCGACGACGCCTCGGCTACCTGCCGCAGGAGTTCGGCGTGTATCCGCGGGTGTCGAGCGAAGTGATGTTGAATCACCTCGCGGTACTCAAAGGCATCGGCGACCGCGCGCAACGTAAGGAGCTGGTCGAACGGCTGCTCGTGCAGACCAATCTGTGGGACGTGCGCCGCAAGAACCTCGACACGTTTTCCGGCGGCATGCGGCAACGCTTCGGCATCGCGCAGGCGTTGATCGGCGCGCCAGAGTTGATCATCGTCGACGAGCCGACCGCGGGGCTCGATCCCGCCGAACGGCGCCGCTTCCACAACCTGCTCGCGCGCATCGGTGAAGACGTCGTCGTGATTCTGTCGACCCACATCGTCGAAGACGTCAGCGACCTGTGTACACGCATGGCGATCATGGCGGGGGGCCGCATTCTCGTCGAAGGCGAGCCGGCGGCGTTGATC
>CAYUMA010000036.1:0-3123 GCA_964445675.1 uncultured Pseudomonadales bacterium
GCGTGTCGTACACCGTCGAGAATGCGCGCGTTGAGCAGCGCACGAACCTCGACAAGCTGATTCTCGATCTCGAGACGAATGGCACGATCGATCCGGAAGAGGCGATTCGACGCGCCGCGACGATCCTGCAGCAACAGCTGGCTGTATTCGTCGATCTCGAAAGCGAAGGCGAACCCGAAGCGATCGAAAAGCACGACGAAATCGATCCGATTCTGATGCGCCCGGTCGACGATCTCGAATTGACCGTGCGTTCGGCGAACTGCCTGAAGGCCGAGAACATCTACTACATCGGCGATCTGATCCAGCGCACCGAAGTCGAATTGCTGAAGACGCCGAACCTCGGCAAAAAGTCGCTGACGGAAATCAAAGACGTGTTGGCGTCGCGCGGCCTGTCGCTCGGTATGCGGCTCGAAAACTGGCCGCCGTCGGGACTGCGCGACGACAAAGTGGCTTGAATCGTCGTTAGACGGCGTCGAAGAACAGGAACGGAAGGACCATGCGGCATCAGAAGAGTGGGCGTCGATTCAACATGCCGGGTGCGCACCGTGACTCGATGTTACGGAATCTGGCGATCTCGCTGATCGAGCACGAGCTGATCAAGACGACGCTGCCCCGTGCGAAGGAACTACGCCGGGTTGCCGAACCGTTGATCACGATCGCGAAAGAGGATTCGGTGGCGCACCGGCGCCTGGTATTCGATCGCACGCGCAGCAAAGCGACGGTCGGGAAGTTGTTCGATGAGCTCGGACCCCGCTACCAGACCCGACCGGGCGGCTACACGCGGATTCTGAAGTGCGGCTACCGCCACGGCGACAATGCGCCGATGGCCTATGTCGAGCTCGTGGATCGCCCCGTCGTTGCAGATACGGACGAGGATACCGGGAAAGACGACGCAGAATCCTGACGCATAAGCCTCTTGGAGGCCTACGCAAAAGCCGGACATCGTCCGGCTTTTTGCTTTACGAACACGGCACCTGCACATGGAGAGCGATAGATGACCAACAGCTTCAATCCGCCCCGCCGCACGTTGATGGGACCGGGGCCGTCGGATGTCAGTGCGCGTGTGCTTGCGGCGATGGCGCGACCGACGATTGGCCATCTCGATCCCGAATTCGTACGCATGATGGACGAACTGAAGACGCTGTTGCAGAACGCGTTCCGGACGAAAAATGCGCTGACGATTCCGATCTCGGCGCCGGGCTCCGCCGGCATGGAGACGTGCTTCGTCAACCTCGTCGAACCGGGCGACAAGGTCATCGTGTGCGTGAACGGCGTTTTCGGCGGACGGATGCGCGAAAACGTACGTCGCATCGGCGGCGAAGCGATCGTGGTCGAAGATAAGTGGGGCGCGCCGGTCGATCCCAACAAGGTCAGTGAGGCTCTCACGGCACATCCGGATGCGAAGCTCGTTGCGTTCGTGCACGCCGAGACGTCGACCGGAGCACGATCGGATGCGCAGTTGTTGTGCCGGTTGGCGCGTGATCATAGCTGCTTGTCGATCGTCGACGCCGTGACGTCGCTCGGCGGAATCCCGCTCGAGGTCGACGCCTGGGGTGCGGACGCGGTGTATTCGGGTTCGCAGAAATGCCTATCGTGTCCGCCCGGCGTTTCGCCGGTCACGCTGAGCGAGCGCGCAGTCGCTAAGATCCGCAAACGCAATGCGCCGGCGCAGAGCTGGTTCCTGGATCTGAATCTTGTGATGGCCTATTGGGGCGGCGAAGGCGCGCGCGTGTATCACCACACGGCTCCGGTAAACATGCTGTATGGTCTGCATGAGTCGCTCGTGATGCTCGAAGAAGAAGATCTCGAAAATTCCTGGGCGCGACATGCACGCGAGCACGCCGCGCTGCGCGCGGGCGTTGAAGCGATCGGCTTGCGCTTCGCCGTCGATGAGGCGTGGCGCTTGCCGCAGCTCAATTCGATCGTTGTACCCGAGGGTGTCGTCGAGGCGGACGTGCGCCGTGTGCTGCTGAACGAATTCGATCTGGAAATCGGCGCAGGGCTTGGCGCGTTGGCCGGAAAGGTCTGGCGCGTCGGCTTGATGGGCCAAAGCGCCACTCGGCGCAACGTGCTATTTTTCCTGAGCGCGATGGAGGCTGTCCTTGGCCGAAGCGGCGCGGTCGCGGCCGCTCGTTAGCAGTTTTTCACCAATGCGCCGGCCGGTTTTCAACGGGATCGTCGATCCCTTGGGTAATTGATGCACTCCCTTCAACGTCTGCTCGCGGTCCCTGGATTACCGCCGGCGGTCGCGCGCAGTTTTCGCGCCGAGCAGGTGACCGAATGCACGTTGCCGGCAGCGCTCAGCTTGATCGAAGGCGGTTTTGCAGCCGTTGTCGCGGCGAAGACATTCGACGTGCCGCCGTGGCTGCTTGCGGTGATCTCCGCTGCGCCGATGTTCGGGAATCTGTCGAGCTTCGTCTGGAACCGCGTCGCGAGCGCACGCCCGAAGGTGACGATCGTCGTGACGTTGCAGGCGCTCGTGCTCTGCTGTCTGCTCGCGGTCGCAGTGAGTCCGAGGTCGCTCGCGGGCGCGTGGGTGTTGGTCGGCGCCGTCATTGTCGGCCGGCTACTGATCGCGGGCATCATCACGGCGCGCAGCGTCATCTGGAGTCTGAATTACGGACGCAACCTGCGTGCGCGTGCAACCAGCCGGCTGCAAGTGATCTCCAGTTTTGCGATCGTGCTGACGACCGGTCTCGCGGGATTGATTCTCGATGCGCATCCGGAGAATTTTCGCGCTCTGTACGCTGGCGGCGTGCTCGTCGGCGCGATCGGCGCGTGGTCGTTCTCGCGCGTCATCGTGCAGGGGGAACTGCGCCATCGCGCGCTGGAACGCAGAGGCGACAGCCACACCGACGGTCGCAACGGCTTTTTGCAGATACTGCGAGCCGATCGGGACTATGCGCGTTATCAGCTGCACCAATTCACGTCCGGCGTTGCGGCGATGATGCTCGAACCCGTGCTCGTGTATCTCGTGTCGAAACAACTCGGCGCGAGCTATGTCGTCAGCATCGGCATCATCATGATCATTCCGTTTGCGATGAATCTGATCACGCTGCCGTTGTGGGGTCGTTATCTCGACCGCGTGCACGTCGCGGAATTTCGCGCGCGCCAGAATGCGCT
>CAYUMA010000037.1:0-5174 GCA_964445675.1 uncultured Pseudomonadales bacterium
AACTGGCGCACGCCGGCGCCGACGGCGAGCGTCTCGTGAAACGGCAAGCCGATCTCCCGTTGCCAGAACGCAAGCATTGGCTCCAGCTGGGTCGTGAACAGGCCGACGTCGATCGCGGGCTTTGCGAGTCGCATGAGTGTGACTTTCAGTTGCGCAGGGTTTTGGGAGAGTGCAATTGGACGAGTTGTGCGCAACCGAATCGCGCGTCCGCGAAGGCGTCCGACAGCTCGAGAATCGCGATCCCCAACGTCGGCAGGTTATCGATCACCGACCGGCCCACCATCCGGTTGATGAACTCGGTTGATCCCGGATTGTGGCCCACCAGCGCAGCTGAGGGGCAGCCGGCGGGCAACCCTTGCACGACCGTAAGCAGGGTTGCCGGCGACGCCTCGTAGATCCGGTGCTCGAAGACGAGTTGCACCGACGGCGTGCCACAACCTTCGCGGACGAACTCTGCGGTCAGCCGCGCTCGCACGGCGTCGCTCGAGCAGATGAAACCTGGGCGTTCCTTCAGCGCGCTCATCCAGCGAACCAGCCGCTTGCCGTCCTTTAGACCGCGTTCGTTGAGCGGACGATCGAAATCCGTTTGGCCGGGATCGGCCCAGGACGACTTCGCGTGGCGAATGACCCACAGTTTCACAGCGACACCGTTCTGATTCCCGCTCTGATTCGAAAGGCGCGCGCCACCTGTTGGAGCCGGCGCGAACGGCAGTCTATCATCGAGGTATCGGGGGGCGGGACGGCGACATGGGATTACGAGGCGACGCCGCGGTGGTCGGATTTGCCGAGCACCCGCATGAACGCAAATACGTGGGGCCGCGCAGATTCACGATCGAGCAATGGGCTGAGCTCGCAAAGCTCGCACTCGACGATGCGGGACTCGCGGCGCGCGACATCAACGGCATCGTCTGCGCGGACATCCGCGAGTCCGGCATGTTCACACCGGCGACGATCGTCGAATATCTCGGCCAGCCGGTGAATTTTGCCGAGCGAATCGATCTCGGTGGCGCGACCGCCGTCGGCATGATCTGGCGCGCGGCCGCGGCGATCGAACTCGGCATCTGCGACGTCGTCGTGTGCGCGACGCCGGCGCGGCCGATACCCAGCAATCCAAACCCTCGGCCGATCGATCCGCGCCGTTACTTCGGCGCCAGCAGTGTCGAGTGGGGTTCGCCGCAGGCCGAGTTCGACGTGCCGTACGGCAACGTCGCGCAGAATTGCGGTTACGCGATGATCGCACAACGCTACGCCGCGGAGTTCGGTTACAACCCGCGCGCCATGGCGAAACTGGTGGCGCACCAACGCGCGAATGCAGCTGCGAATCCGAACGCTGCGTTCTTTGGTCAGCCCGTCAGCATCGATGACGTGCTCGCGAGCAAGGTCATCGCGGATCCGTTGCGGATGCTCGAGATCGTCATGCCGGTCGCGGGAGGCAGCGCTGTCGTCGTTGCGAGTCGCGAAGTTGCGCGGCGTTGCCGCCATCGCAGCGTCTGGGTCAAGGGATTCGGCGAACATCTGACGATCAAGACGCCGACGTACGCGAAGGACGTCGTGTATACGCCGGTCGGTCCGGCGTCAAAGCAGGCGTTCGCGATGGCCGGCATCAAACCCGGCGATGTCGATGCCGCGGAGATTTATGACTGTTATACGATCACCGTGCTGCTGACGCTCGAGGACGCCGGATTCTGCGACAAAGGTCGCGGCATGGAATTCATTGACGATCACGATTTCACCGTCGCCGGCGATTTCCCTATGAACACCCACGGCGGCCAACTCGGCGTCGGCCAGGCCGGCCTCGCCGGCGGCATGACACAACCGATCGAGGCGGTGCGGCAGATCATGGGCCGCGCCGGCGATCTGCAGCTCGGACGCTGCGACACCGTGTATGTGTCGGGCACCGGCGGTGTGATGAGCGAACAAGCCGCGTTGATCCTGCAAGGCGCGTGAGATGGACTTCACGAGACCGTTGCCGACGCCGACGCCGACCAGTGCGCCGTTCTGGGACGCGCTGAAGGACGGCATCGTCAAGCTGCAGAAGTGCAACGACTGTGACACATGGGTGTTTTATCCCCGCAGCCGCTGTCCGAACTGTCTCGCGGATGCACTGACGTGGCACACGGTGTCGGGTCGCGGAACCCTCTATACGTTCACGATCGCGCGGCAGCCGACGTCGCCGCATTTTGCCGGCGAAGTTCCGCAGCGGCTCGGAGTCGTCGAACTCGACGAGGGCGTCCGGCTGACGACGACCCTCGTGAACATCGCCGACGCCGACATCCGGATCGGCATGCGCGTGAAACCGTATTTTGATCCGGTCGCCGACGAGATCACGCTGCTGCGATATCAGCCCGCGTGATCGCTACGGATGATCACTTCCAGATCGCGAAGAACTCCTCGAACGCTTTCAGCTGATTGCCGACGGCGGACGAGGGCACGATGATCGGCGTCTTGATTCCGGCGTCAAACCACGCTTCGATTCCGTCCCGCACCTTTTGCTTCGATCCGAACAGCGTTGTGTCCGCGAGCCAGCGGTCGGTCAGACACGCGCCGACCTTGTCCGGTTCGCTGCGCGCCAACGCAGCCTCGACGGCTTCCATCTCCTCGACGTAGCCCGCTTCTTTCCAGTAGTTGCGGTAGTTCGGCAGCATCGCGTAACCGGTCAACGTGCGCCGATTGACCGCCTTCGCGGCCGCTTCGTCGTCGCTGATGCAGGTCGGAATCATGTTGCCGATGAAAAACGCATCGTTCGAGCGTGCATCCGCGCTGAGAACGGAGAGCGAATCGCGCATATGCGAACGCGCGCCGTTCGCGAACACCATGCCCTGGCCGATTTCTTCGGCCAACGCGATCATCTTCGTGCGCAGCGTCGCGAGCGCAATCGGCGGCAGGTCGCCGGTGCGTGGCACGGCGCGCAGATCCTTGATGAAGTTGCGCATGTCCGTCAGCGGTTTGCCTTGGCTGATGCCCATCCGCTTCATCGCGGGCGCGTGGCTGACCCCGACGCCGAATACGAAGCGGCCGTTGGAGATCTCGTGAATGAACGCGACGGTCTGCGCGAAATCCTGCACGTTGCGCGTATAGATCGGCGTGATGCTGGTGCCGAAGCGGATTTCGCGGGTGGACAGCGCGATTGCTTCGCACAACGCGATGCCGTCGCCCAGACTCGGACAGTAAATTCCCGGGAAGCCGCGTCGCTCGATGTCCTGCGCGAGTTCGAGAGTTGTCCTACGCCGTCCCGGCACTGCGGCCAGACTGATCGCCGGCAGTCGTGTGGTCATAATTTGGTCCCGGTGTTCTGTGACTCAGGTGGCATTTGTGTGTCCGATGCCGGTCTAAGGTTGACGCAATCGTGGAAAGGCGGCAAGGCCGAAGCATGCGACGCGAGTTCATTGGTGTGCTGTTGCTCGTCGTTGCCGGCTGCGGCGGCGGTGGAGGTGCGGGCGGCACCGCTGCGGTCGGAGCACCCCCGGCACCCGCATTTGGGATTGATACGCGGCCGAGTGTGGCGCCGTTCGATCTGCCGATGTCGGCTGGCAGTCCCGGCGTCATCGATTTCGTCGCCGCGTTTCCGAGTCTCTCGTTCAACGCTGCGATCTTCGTGTCCGGTGTGCCGGGCGAGGCCCGGTTGGTCGTCGCGCAGCAGAGCGGTCAACTGCGCGCCTTTGTACCGTCGGTTGGGGTCAGCAGCAGTCGGCTGATCCTCGACGTGTCAGGGAGGCTGGCCTTCGGTGGTGAACGTGGTCTGCTGGGACTCGCGTTCGACCCGAACTTCGCGACGAATCGGTTCATCTACGTGCACTACACGCGGCGCGCAGATGGCGCGGCGATCATCGCGCGTTTTACGTGGGACGCCGGCACCGACGCAGCGGACCTCGCCAGCGAGAAGATCATCCTGGCGGTTGCTCACCCGGGGGCGTCGAATCACAACGGCGGCATGCTCGCGTTTGGTCCTGACGGATATCTGTATATCGCGCTCGGCGACGGCGGCGGCAGCAATGATCAGTTCGGCAATGGTCAGAATCTCAACACGCTGCTCGGCAAGATCCTGCGCATCGACGTGCACCCGGCGGTTGCGAGCGCCGCGTACGACGTCCCGGTCGATAACCCGTTCGTCGGCAATGCGAGCGCCCGCGCCGAGATCTGGGCCTACGGCCTGCGTAACCCGTTTCGTTTTTCGTTCGATCGCCAGACGGGTCAGTTGTGGGTCGGCGAAGTCGGTCAGAACGCGATCGAGGAAATCGATATCGTCACGCGCGGCGCCAACTATGGTTGGCCGCGTTTCGAAGGCACCCGGTTGCTACAACCCGGTACACCGCTTGCCGGCAGCGCGCCGCACACGCCGCCCGTTTACGAATACGATCACAGCCTCGGCGTTGCGGTGATCGGCGGTTATGTCTATCGCGGCACGCGGATCGCGGCGCTGATCGGAGCGTATCTGTACGGCGACTACGCGTCGGGCACCGTGTGGTCGCTCGACTACGACGGCGTCAACCCTGCGACGAATGCAGAACTTGCTACCGCGCAGAATCCGACGTCGTTCGGCGAAGACAACAACGGCGAGATCTACGTCGTGTCGCAGAGCGGCGGTATTTTCCAGATGACGGAATCCGGCGGTGGTGGCAGCGCGCCGACACGGTTGTCGCAAACCGGATTGTTCACGGACCTCACCGCACTGACGCCGGCGTCCGGGCTGATCGAATACGACGTGAATCTGCCGTTCTGGTCGGACGGTGCGTCGAAACGCCGCTGGGTCGCCGTGCCCGGCAATGCAACGACGACGTTCAGCGCGACCGGTGCGTGGACCTTTCCCGTCGGCACCGTGATCGTCAAACACTTCGAGATGCAGATGGCCGACGGCGACCCGAATTCGGCGCGCCGGCTCGAGACGCGCGTGCTGGCGCGAGCGGCGAGCGGGTGGCTCGGATTCACGTATCGCTGGAACACCGCCGAATCCGACGCCGATCTGCTGGCGTCGCGCGAAACGGAGACATTGACGATCAACACCGTCGGCGGCGGGACGCGCACGCAGCTGTACGAATATCCGAGCCGCACCGATTGCCTGCAGTGTCACACCGCCGCGGCGGGAGTCGCGCTCGGGCTCTCGACGCGCCAGTTGAATCGCAACTTCGACTACGGCGCGGTGACGGACAATCAACTGCGCGCGTTGAGCCATATCG
>CAYUMA010000038.1:0-29822 GCA_964445675.1 uncultured Pseudomonadales bacterium
TGGTGGAGTCGGGCGCGATCATCGAGTACCTGCTCGCGAAGTACGGCAAGGGTTCGGGACTGCGGCCCGCTGAAGACGCGCCGGAATTTCCCGCGTATCTGCAGTTCCTGCATTTCGCGGAGGGCACGGCGCTCGCAAAGACCATTGCGGACGTCAGCGACCGAGCGATGCGAAAAGCACTCGCGAAGGCGGGCGTCGAACCGCCGGCACCGGTCAAACTGCCAGGGCTTGCCGGTTCGCGCAGCGGTTCGCAACGCGTGATGCACTACGCGGAGAACACGCTTGCGACGCGGCCGTACTTCGCGGGCAATCAATTCACCGCCGCCGACATCATGATGCACTTCGCGCTGAAGCTCGGCGCTCCGATCGCGTGCGGCGCCGACTTCAACGTCAAAGCGATCTTGAGCGGCGAGACCGACTACTACGCCGAGTTTCCGAAGGTGAAGCAGTACATGCAGCGCGTGCAGGCGCGGCCTGCGTTTCAACGCGCGATGAAGACGACGATGCCGAAAGGGCCGCCGGCGATGTGATGCGATGAATACGCAAACCCGATAATGCCCGGCAACCGACCACAGGAATCAATTTTATGCTCGGACCCAAATTGCGTTTCGGTGCCTTTATTGCGCCGTTCCATCCACTGAGCGAAAACCCGACGCTTGCGCTGGAGCGCGACCTGGAACTCGTCCAATGGATGGACAAGCTCGGCTATGACGAGGCGTGGATCGGCGAACATCACTCGGCCGGCTACGAGCTGATCGCGAGCCCCGAGTTGTTCATCGCGACCGCCGCCGAGCGGACGCGGCATATCCGCCTCGGT
The DNA here is from genome assembly GCA_964445675.1 of uncultured Pseudomonadales bacterium. GTDB lineage: Bacteria > Pseudomonadota > Gammaproteobacteria > Pseudomonadales > Azotimanducaceae > DATJGR01. The sequence goes on from CAYUMA010000038.1 coordinate 818, forward strand.
ACCGGTGTGTCGTCGTTGCCGTACCACCATCCGCTGATGCTGGCGGACCGGATGAACCAGCTCGACCACATCACACGCGGCCGGGTGATGTTCGGCGCCGGCCCCGGTGCGTTGCCGTCCGACGCGTTCATGATGGGCATACCGGTGGCCAAGCAGCGCGACCGGATGGACGAGGCACTCGATTGCATCGTCAAGCTGTTGCGCGGCGAGACCGTCACGTACAAAAGCGACTGGTTCGAACTCAGCAATGCACGGCTGCAGATGACCCCGTTTACGCGACCGTCGATCGAGATCGCGGTGGCGAGCCAGGTTTCGCCGACCGGCGCCACGGCTGCGGGTCGACACGGCGTGGGCCTGCTGTCGATCGGTGCGACATCGGCGGGCGGCTTCAATGCGCTGGCGTCCAACTGGGCGATTGCGCAGCAGAGCGCGCGCGACAACGGCCAGAGTGTCGATCGCTCGGCGTGGCGGCTCGTCGGACCGATGCACATTGCCGAAACACGCGAACAGGCCCGGGCCGACGTCGCCTTCGGGTTGAAGAAGTGGCTCTACTATTTCACTGACGTCGCGGCGCTCCCGATGGCGGTCGACACCGATACGGATCCAATCGATGCGCTGATCGCGTCCGGCCTCGCGGTCGTGGGGACGCCCGACGACGCGATTGCCCAGATCGAGCGGCTCGAGAAACAGTCCGGCGGCTTCGGGTGCTACCTGTCGCTCGACCACAACTGGGCCGACTGGGACAAAAAGAAGCGCTCGTACGAACTGATGGCGCGTTACGTCTTCCCGCACTTCCAGGCGTCGAACGTCAATCGCGAGCAATCGCTCGGCTGGGCGCGCGACAACCGCACCGTCTTTGTCGGCGAGTTGCTCGGCGCGGTTGGCGCGCGCGTGGCTCAGCACATTCAGACCAAGGGCGACGCCAACATCGCGCCTGAAATCATGGAAGCGATGGGTCTTGGCAAGAAGGGGGCATGACGTGACTGCTGGAACTCCAGCGACGCGATGAATTTCGAATTGACGATCCCGGTGCGCGGCCAGGGGCTCTACGACATCACGCACCAGGTTGTGGAAACGGTTCGCGGCAGTCGCGTGACGGACGGACTCGCGACGCTTTTCATCCGCCACACGTCGGCCAGCCTCGTCATTCAGGAGAATGCCGATCCGGCCGTTCGAGTCGACCTCGAACGCTGGCTCAACCGGCTGGTCCCGGAGCACGATCCGCTGTACACGCACACCGCCGAAGGTCCCGACGACATGCCGGCACACATCAAGAGCGCGTTGACGGCGGTGAGCGTGTCGATTCCGGTGATACGCGGTGCGCTCGCGCTGGGTGTGTGGCAGGGGATCTATTTGTGGGAACACCGGTACCATGTGGGAGAGCGGCGGCTGATCGTCAACATTTTGACCTGAGCCAATTTCCTGTGACGGAGGTGATCACTATGGTTTGCGTGACTGAACTGGGTTACGTCAGCTTCGGGGTTTCCGATCTCGGCGAATGGCGCGATTTTGCGGGAGCGATCCTCGGACTCGAGGTCGTCGAGGAACGCGGTGAGCCGAACCGACTGTATCTGCGCACCGACTATTGGCATCACCGGATCATCCTCGAGCAAAACGCGGCCGATGACCTCACCGCCGCGGGACTGCGCGTCGCCGGCGTCGAAGAATTCGCTGCGATGCAGGAGGTGCTGCGCGACGCGGGTGTGAAGTTCGAACTTGGCGGACGCGATCTCGCGGCGCAACGCCGTGTGCTCGACATCATGCGATTGTCCGACCCGGCCGGAAATCCGCTCGAGATTTTTCACGGCCCGCAGATCGAGACGCACAAGCCGTTCCTGCCGGGGCGCCGCATGCACGGCCGCTTCATCACGAATGATGACGGCGGTGTCGGCCACATGATCCTGCGCACGCCGGCGCCGAGCGCGGGCGGACTCGATGCGGCGTACCGTTTCTACAAGCTGCTCGGTATGCGCGGCGGCGTCGAATACAAAGTGCCGACGCCGGACGGCAACGTCGCCGAGATATTGTTCATGCACTGCAACGCACGCGATCACTCGATCGCGTTCGGTCCGCCGAGCAAGAAGAGCATCAATCACCTGATGCTCGAAGTGGAGAACCTCGACGACGTGTTCATGACGCACGATCTGGTGCAGGCGAGCAAATACCCGGTGATGATCAGCCTCGGCAAACACGCGAACGATCGCATGTTCTCGTTCTACGTCGCGTCGCCGTCGGGCTTCCTGATCGAAATCGGTTGGGGCGGGCGGCCGGCGACGCACCAGTCCGAGCACTACACGCGCGACACGTACGGCCATGTGTTCAACAAGGGCATCGGACCGGGGATGAGCATCGACAAATGACAATGCGTCGAGGAATTCGCCCATGAACACAGTTGCAAAACCCGCGGTGCCGACGCCGCAACATTTCATCAACAATGAATTTGTGTCCGCCCGCTCGGGTGGGACGTTCGAGGTCGTCGACCCGGCTACGGAACAACTGACGACGCTGGCCGCGCGCGGCGATGCGGCGGACATCGATGCCGCGGTGTGTGCGGCGAAGGACGCATTCGACGGCGGCGCATGGTCGCGCGCAAAACCGTCGTTCCGGCGCAAGGTACTGTTCAAAGCGGCTGATCTGATCGAAGCGCGCTCTGACGAGATCATCAAGCTGCAGTCGCTCGAGATGGGTGGACCGATCGGGCCTGCGCATCCGGGACCGCATCCGATGATCGAGCGCTCGGCGTGGAATTTCCGGTTCTTCGCGGAGGAGCAGGAACTCGCCGGCAATGAATCGTTCAATCGCGACGACAGCCTCTTGACGTACACGATGCGCGATGCGGCCGGCGTATTCGGTCTGATCACGCCGTGGAACGGGCCGTTCATGTTGTCGACGTGGAAGATGGCGCCGTGCCTCGCGTACGGTAACTCGGCCGTGCACAAACCGTCGGAGTTGTCGCCGTTGTCGATCCGCGTGTTGTGCGAAATTTTCCAGGAAGCCGGCATGCCGGCCGGTGTCTACAACATGGTGCTGGGCTACGGCGCCGAAGCAGGCGTGCCGCTCGTCGAGCACAAGGACGTGATCGGTGTGTCGTTCACCGGGTCGCCGGCGACCGCGCGCGACATCGCGGCGCGCGCGGCGAAGTCGTTGAAGCGCACGTCGTTCGAACTGGGCGGCAAGTCGGCCAACATCATCTTCGCGGATGCGAATCTCGCGCGCGCGATTCCATCCGCCGCGATGTCGATCTTCATGAATGCAGGTCAGGCGTGCATCGCCGGCTCGCGCATCCTCGTGCAGCGGCCGATCTATGAACAATTTCTCGACGGCTTTGCGAAAGCGGCGGCCGGTTGGAAGGCGGGTGATCCGTTCGACCGCACGACGCGGCTGGGTCCACTCGTGCACAAGCGCCAATACGATCGTGTGACGGGCTATCTTGCGACCGCGCGCAGCGAAGGCCGGATTTTGTTTGGCGGCGAGCGTCCGGCCGGATTTGCGAAGGGGTACTACGTCGCGCCGACCGCCATCGTCGACGTCGACAACTCGGCGCGTGTCTGCCAGGAGGAAATATTCGGCCCCGTCGCAGTCGTGATGCCGTTCGACGACGCCGACGACGCGCTGCGAATCGCGAACGATTCGACCTACGGACTCGCCGGTTACATCTGGACCGAGTCGCAGACGACCGCACACTACGTCAGCCACCGGCTGCAGACCGCGATGATCTGGATCAACGCCGGGTTCGAGCGCGACCTGCGGCAGCCGTTCGGCGGCATCAAAAACAGCGGCACGGGGCGCGAAGGCGGTGCGCACAGCCGCGAGTTTTATACCGAGACGCGCTTTGCGTCGTTTCCGCTGACGCCGCGTCAAGCGCCACCGCGTCAAGCGCCACCGCGCGCATGAGCGGCCCTGTGTTGACTAACGAGCACGTCGAGGCGCTGAAGGCCATCGCGACGTCGACGCTGGCGCATCAATTGCAGATGCGCGGCATCCGTAGTGCGTTCTTCTCGGGCTTGAAGGTGATGCATCCCGAATTGCGGATGGTCGGCCGCGCGCGAACGCTGCGTTATGTCGCGCTGCGCGAAGATCTGCAACAGCATTACGGCGGCGGTATGAACGCGCAGCGGCGCGCGGTCGAGGGGCTCAAGCCGGGTGACGTGCTCGTGATCGAAGCGCGCGGCGTGCCGGACGCGGCGACGATCGGCGACATCTTCGCCACGCGCGCGTTCAAGCTCGGCGCCGCCGGCATCGTCACGGACGGCGCGCTGCGCGACACACCGGCGATCGCCGAACTGCAGGCGCCGGTCTATCACCTGTCATCGCACGGCGCGACGCTCGGCCGGCAGCACATGCCGTTTTCGATCGACGAACCGGTCACGTGTGCGGGTGTGTTCGTCGTGCCGGGCGACGTGATCGTCGGCGATGGTGAAGGCGCGGTGGTGATTCCGGGGGCGCTTCTCGACGAGGTGGTACGCGACGCGTCCATACAGGAAGAGCGTGAGCGGTTTGCGCTCGAACGCGTGGCGGCGGGTGAGTCGACGGTCGGCCTCTTCCCATTGTCGAAGGAGCGCATGGCCGAGTTCGACACATGGTCGGCAGCGCGCAAGGGCAAGTCATGAGCGCGCGCAAGAGCATCCACATCGAGGGCTTGAGCCACATCACCGGCATTCCGGTGGCGACGCGGATCGGTCCGCTGCTCGTTTCGAGCGTGATCGCGCCGTTTGATCCGGGCACACGGCACGTGCCGGAGGGTTATGCCGCGCAGTACGTGAATATTTTCCGCCACGTGGGCCGGATGCTCGTCGCTGCGGGTGCGGATTGGCGGCATGTCGCGAAGATGGAATTCTGGGTGCCGGTCGCGGCAGCGCGCGATGCGTGCGAAGCGCCGTGGAACGAGAAGTTCCCCGACCCGGATTCGCGCCCGGCTCGGCATACGCACGTGGTCGCCGACAGCAAAGCCGTGGCTGCATCGTTCGTCGCCTACGTGGAGGATTAGCAGCCGATGTTGAGCACCTTCGAGATCAAACAGGCGGCGGCTGCGCTGTGGCGCGCCGAACAAACGCGTGACTGGACGGAGCCCGTGTCGAACCGCTACCCGAACGCCGACGTCGCCGACGCATATCGCATATCTCTTGCGGTGCGCGATCTGAAGGTTGCGGCCGGCCGGTTCGTGAAGGGTCACAAGATCGGCCTGACGTCGAAAGCGATGCGCTCGATGACCGGCGCGACGGAACCCGACTACGGCTTCATTTTCGACAACTGGTTCGCGCTCGAGAATTCGGCGGTCAGCCGCGCCGCGATGAACTCCCCGCTCGTCGAGGTTGAACTCGCGTTCGTGATGGGCGACGAACTCGCGGGTCCGTCGATCAACGTCGCCGACGTGATCCGCGCAACCGACTTCGTCTTGCCGGCGCTCGAGATCGTCGACAGCCGCTACAACGCCCGCGGCAAAAACCTGCTCGTCGACAGCATCGCCGACGCCGCGATGTGCGGCTTCGTAGTGCTCGGCGGGCGGCCTTCGGATCTGCGCGACGTCGACGTGCGCCGCATGAGCGCGACGCTCTCGATCAACGGCGACATCATGGAGACCGGCTCGGCCGGCGCAGTCATGGGCAATCCCCTCAATGCGGTCGTCTGGCTTGCGAACAAGCTGCACGAGTTCGGCGTGATGATCGAGCCGGGCGATGTGATTTTGTCGGGATCGTTCGTCAAGGCGATCCCGTTCAACGCGGGTGATTCGATCGTGGCGCTCTTCGACGAACTCGGCGAGGTGACGTTGCGGGTGACGGAATAGGAGGCGGCCCGCGCGATGAACGACCTGATCGAACAATCCCTCGAACTCGCGGGCGAACGCGCCGGCGATATCACCGAGCCGGTCTACGAGGCGTACTTCGCGCGCTGTCCGGGTTCGCGCGAACTGATGAAAGTGACGGACCAGTACATGCGCGGGCGCATGCTCGAAAGCGTGCTGGTGTTGTTGATGGTGGGTTCGGCGCAGGAGCAGCGCGACTACATCCGCTTCGAAGCGAAAAGCCATCTGAGCTACGGCGTGCTGCCGCACATGTACACAAACCTGCTCGGCGCGGTGCGCGACACGGTCCGAGCGGCGCTCGGCGCAGATTGGACGAGCGCGATGGAGGCGGCCTGGTCGGGGCGACTCGACGCGATTCTCGGGGAGATCGAGGCGTTCGCGTGATGGCGAGCGGCGGGCGATCGCGATCGGGAGATGGCTCCCACAAATCGATATCAACGTCTGTTGACATAAATCAACGACCGTTGAATTATGGCGGCCTTCGTTCGCCCGCAAACCCGTATGAGATCAAACGCCATGAACATCGCCGTCAACGGCAATGCTGCCGACGCCGCCGCAGAAGTGGCTGCCACGCCACTCGACGAATTGAATCCCGCATCTGTCAGCCGTTTCGACAACGACACGATCTGGCCGGTCTTCGAACGGCTGCGCCGCGAAGATCCCGTGCACTTCACGCCCGAGAGCGAGTACGGCCCGTATTGGTCGATCACGCGCTGGGCCGACATCATGGCCGTCGACACGAACCACGAGGCGTTCTCGTCCGCCTTGGGCATCGCGCTGCAGGACCTCGAGGCGCTGGCCGAGCAGGAGCGGGTCATGGGACCGCGGCGTCGCGGCGGCGCCGGTTTCATCACGATGGATCCGCCCGAGCACGGGCCGAAGCGCAAGGCTGTCTCGCCGACGCTGACGCAGGCGAACCTCGTCACGATGGCGCCGCAGGTACGCAGCCGCGCCGGCGAGATCCTCGACTCGCTGCCGATCGGCGAGGAGTTCGACTGGGTCGACAAGGTGTCGAAGGAACTGACGGCGATGACGCTCGCCACGTTGTTCGATTTCCCGTTCGAGCAGCGCCGCAAGCTGACGTTGTGGTCGGACATGTTCACGAACCGGCCCGGCCACGGACCGGTGACGAGCTGGGAACAGAAGGGTGCTGCGATCTTCGAATGTTTTGGTGCGTTCCAGGAGCTATGGAACCAGCGCGTCAACGCAACCAATCCCGGCAGCGATCTGATCTCGATGCTCGCGCATACGCCTGCGACGCGGAACATGAGCATGGAGGAGTATCAGGGCAACGTCGTGCTGTTGATCATCGGCGGCAACGACACGACGCGGAACACGATCTCCGGCAGCGTCTACGCGCTGAATAAATTCCCCGAGCAGTACGCGAAGCTGCGCGCGAATCCGGATCTGATCCTGCCGATGATCTCGGAGACTATCCGCTGGCAGACGCCGTTGGCGCACATGGCGCGCACTGCGACGCGCGACATCGAGTTCGGCGGCAAAACCATCAAGCAGGGCGACCGCGTTGCGATGTGGTACGTGTCCGGCAACCGCGATGAGACGATGATCGAAAATCCGAACAACTTCATCGTGGACCGCGAACGACCCCGGCAGCACCTGTCGTTCGGCTTCGGCATCCATCGCTGTGTCGGCAATCGCGTCGCCGAGTTGCAGCTGACGATCATCTGGGAGGAGATTCTGAAGCGCTTTCCGGTGATCAAGGTGGTGGAAGAACCGACGCGTACGCACTCGTCGTTCGTCAAGGGCTACGAGAAGATGCGGGTCGTGATTCCGGCGCGTGCGTGATCGCGTACGAGGGCATCCACATGACTGACACCGCGAACGTGATCGACCTGCGCGCGATGCCGCGTCAAGCGATTCCGCGCAAACGCAACGCCGAGGCCACGCGCGGGTCGATCCTCGAGGCGGCGAAAGCGCATTTCGCGCGGTTGGGTTACGACCGCGCGGTGTTGCGCGACATCGCGGCCGAGGCCGGCGCGGACGTTGCGTTGATCAAACGTTATTTCGGCGGCAAGGAAGGTCTGTTCACCGAGGCGCTGAAAGCATCGATTCATTCCGACCACGTGCGGACGTGGGACCGGCGGACGTTCGCGCGCGAGATGGCCGCAATGATGGCGGGCGGCGCGAACGACGACGAAGAACGCATGCACAGTTTCCAGTTCCTGCTGCGCGCGGCGACGTCACCGACCACGGCGCCGCTGTTGAATGTCGCCGTGCAGGAACGTTTTCTTGCGCCGATCCGCGACTGGCTCGGCGGTGACGACGCCCCGGCGCGCGCGCGCGTGCTCGCGGCGACGTTCATCGGCTTCCTCGTCGAGCGACTCATTCGCGACCAGCCGCTCGAGGGTCGCGAGCGCGACGTCTTCATCGAACAAGCGACTGCGACGTTCGCGGCGGTGGTGGGCCAAGATGGAAAATAGACAATGAAGTTCAAACCGGAAGTGCGGGCCGTGCTGGATTGCCCACTGATCGCGCGGCTCAGCGTGATCGATCAGAACGGCTATCCGCACACCGTACCGTTGTGGTTCGACGTCGACGGCGGCGACATCGTGATGATCAGCGATCGCAATACGCGCAAGGTCGATTTTCTGGGAGCGAACTCAAAAGCATCGATCTGCATCGGCGGCGGCGACGCGACAGCCGGCGAAATCGGCCCGGGTTATCTCCTCAAGGGCGAGTGCACGACCGAAGAAGATCCGGGTTACAAATGGCTGCGGCGGATCACGCTGCGCTACCGAACGCCGGACGTCGCCGAGAAGGAAATCGAGCAGTGGCGCGCCCAGCTCGACATCATGCTGATTCGACTGACGGTCAAGAAGGTGACGAAGGTCTACTGACCAAACAGCGACGGTGCTAGGAACGAGAAGGTGCCAGGCGTTGCGTTCGTTGCGGATGGTGGCGCGGCGCTAAGTCGCAAGATGCGCTTGACCAACATCTGCAACGAATGCAACGCCTGGCACCGCGCCTGGTTAACGCAACGCCGGCTAATGCAACGCCTGGCACCGTTCTGCAACGCCTGGCACGCTCTGCCCGTTCTGCAACGCCTGGCACCGTGCCCACCGCGCCCATTCACCGCGCGAGCTGTGGAATTGTCGCGACTACGGCTTTTGGTCGCCGGGCTGCGTCGTACAACCCCCAATGCGCTTCCTCGGGATGTCGACCGTGGATGGCAAGCGCGTCCGCGACTCGCCACGGCGCGTCGAACGCCGAAAAGTAGGCGAACGCGCGTGCCGGGGTCGGCGCAAACAGTTCGCGCAGCCGCGTGTAAAACGCCGCCTGGCGCGACTCGGAATAGCCCGCCTCATGCGGTGCAGTGGGCACGCCGGTCTCTTTGACGAGGATGGGTCCGCAGTACGCGGCCGCGAGCAGATCCACGACGTTGACGACGAACTGCGCGGCGGTTTCCGCCGATGCATCTGCAAACCACGGTTGGAAGACCGGATGGACGTTCGCGAGCAGAAAGTCCGTATCGACGAAGAGCGGCCGCGCCTCGTCGGTTAGAAAGACATGGAACGGTTCGGTCGTGGACAACGCGAGGCCGGGCGCCTTCGCACGCACCGTAGCGATCGCGCGTCGCAGCGTCTCGAAGTCGCCGCGTTCATCGAACACCACTTCATTGCCGAGCGAAGCGCCGACGACGAGCCGCGGATGACGCGTCCACGCGGCGATCGCGTTGCCGATCTCCTGCTCGTTCGCGACGTCCCACACGCCGAGGATTACGGCCTTGAAGCCGAGCCGAGCCGCGACGTCCGCAACTCGCTCTGCGCCGTGCAAAGTGCCATAGGTGATGAGCCCATCGAAGCGGCTGCGTAGCACCGTCAGGTCCGCGGCGATGCTCGATTCGTCCGCGTGCGTCGCGTGGCCATCGACGATCTGAAGACCGGTCGGCTGATAGGCGACGAAACGCGCGGATGCCATTGCAGCGCTCACTGCGACGGTCGACTCGTGTCGACACGACGGTGCCGCAGACGCCGCGCCGCTCGTCAGCAGCAGCAGCACGCAAGCAACGACCCGCTGGCGCATGCACAGGTGGAGCGATGGCTCGAGACGATTCACCTACGTCGCCGATCGGAACTCTGTAGGAGCGATCTCCAGATCGCGATGCTTCGTTCGCCCGCCCATCACCACATAGAAGGTGGGCAGCACGAACAGCGTAAACAGCGTCCCCACCAGCATCCCCGCTGCGATCATCAGCCCGATCGCGAACCGTGCGTTGGCTCCCGCGCCGAACGCGGTGAGCAGCGGAAACACCCCCATTGCCGTCGCGAACGTCGTCATCAGAATCGGCCGCAGGCGCAACCCGGCGGCATCGAGGACCGCGCTGCGCCGGTCTGCCCCTTCCTCCAACCGTCGGTTGGCGAAGTCGACGATCAGGATCCCGTGTTTGCTGATGAGCCCGATCAGCGTCAGCAATCCCACCTGTGTGTAGATGTTGAGCGTGGTCATCCCGAGCGCCAACGGACCAGCGCGCCGAAGATCGACAGCGGCACGCTGACGAGCACGATGAGGGGATCGCGAAAGCTGTTGAACTGCGCCGACAGCACGAGGTAGATGAACAGCAGCGAGCTGCCGAACAACAGCAGGAAGCTCTGGCTCTCCTGCACGAAGCGCCGCGACTCGCCCGCATAGTCCACGCGGTATCCCGCCGGCGCCACTTCGTGCAGCGCCTTGTCGAGGAACGTAAGGCCATCGCCGAGCGAATTCGGCGGCAGCACGAGCCCGCCGATCGTCACACTGTTGAGCTGCTGAAACTGCCGCAGCGTATTCGGCTTCACCTGCTGCTTCAGCGTGATCACGGTACTGAGCGGCACCAGCGTCCCGCTCTCGGTGCGCAGGTAGTAGCGCTCGAGCCACTCTTTCGTCAGCCGGAAACCCCGATCCGCCTGCGGAATGACCTTGTAGCTGCGCCCCTCGATGCTGAAGCGGTTGGTTTCCACCTCACCCAGCATGATCTGCAGCGTGCGGCCGATGTCTTCCATCGAAATGCCGAGCCGCGCGGCGAGCGCGCGATCGATGGCCACGCCCACCTCCGGCCGCGAGAACCGCAAATCCTTGTTCACGAACGCGAACACGCCGGACTGCCGCGCCTTCGCGAGCACCTCGTCCGCCACGCGGTCGAGTTCCTGATAGCTCACGTTGCCGGAGATCACGAACTGCACGGGCAGTCCGCCCGATGCGCCGGGCAATCCGCCCTCGGCAAACGTGAAGATCTCGAGACCGCTGATGCCGTCGTACTTGCGCTGAATCTCCTGGCGGATCTCTTCGAGGCTGCGCTCCCGTTCGCTCCACGGTTTCAGCTGCAATCCGCCGAACACGGACGTGGGCTCGTTCACCTGCCACGAATGCAACACCTCCGGCACGGTTTTCCACGCGTCCACCATCTGGTCGAGGAAATATGTGGTGTATTCGAGGCTGCCGTAGTCGGGCGGCGTCGCCATCGCAAAGATGCCGCCGCTGTCTTCTTCGGGCGCGAGTTCGCGCTGCGCGAGCTGGTAGAAGACGGGCAGCGACAGCAGCACCACGCCGCCGAACAACATCACTGCGCCGCGGTGGTCGAGACAATGCGCGAGCCAGCGCTCGTAACGCTGATGCAGCGTCTGGAAGCGCGCATCCAGCCAGCTCGCGACCTTCCCTTGATGCTCGTGATCCTGCAGCAGATACGCGCACATCATCGGACTGAGCACCAGCGCGATCACGCCGGATACCACCACTGCGCCCGCGAGCGTCAGCGCGAATTCGCTGAAGAGCACACCCGTCAGCCCACCGAGGAAACCGATCGGCAGATAGACCGCAACCAGCGTCAGCGTCATCGCGATCACCGGCATCATGACTTCGCGCGCGCCGGCGAGCGCGGCATCGAGCGGCTGTTTGCCCGCCTCGATGTGACGGTGCACGTTCTCGACGACGACGATTGCGTCGTCCACCACGAGACCGATCGCGATCACCATCGCGAGCAGCGTCAGCAGATTGATCGAGAACCCCATCACCCAGATCAGAAACAGCACGGTGACGAGCGACAGCGGAATCGCGACGATCGGGATCGCAACCACACGCAGCGACCCGAGGAACAGGAAGATCACGAACACGACGATGAGCGACGCTTCGATCAGCGTGCGGATCACTTCGTTCAGCGCTTCCCTGATATAGATGGAGCCGTCGGCGTCCATGAAGATCGACATGTCGGCGGGGAGCTGCGTGTTGAGCTCCTTCACCTTCTCCTTCACGCGCGCCGTCATCTCGAGCGGATTCGCCCCCGGCGCTTCGGTGACCGCGATGAAGACCGTCTTCTCGCCGCTCGAATACACGGCCGAATCGTACGTTTCGCTCGCGAGCTCCACCTTCGCGACGTCGCCGAGCGTGACCCGCTTATCGCCGTCCTGCCGCACGACGATCGCGGCGAAGCGCTCCGGATCGTCGAGATCGGTTTGCGCATCGACACTCGCGCGCACCAGTTCGCCGCGCGTCGTGCCGGCCGCGGAGATGTAGTTCTCTGCGCGAATCGCGTCGTCCACGTCCGTCGCCGTGACGCCGAACGCCGCCATCTTCGTGGGGTTGAGCCAGATGCGCATCGCGAAGTTGCCGCTGCCGAACACGCGCACCTCACCCACACCCTCTACCGTCGAGAGCACCGGCTGGATGAAGCGCATCGCGTAGTCCGCGCGCTGCTGCACGCTCATCTCGTCGGACAGCAGCGCCATGTACATCATCGCGTCGCCGCCGGTGCGATTGCTGACGACCGGATCCTCGACGTCGCGCGGCAGCTCGTAGCGGGCTTCGTTTACCTTCGTGATGATCTCGCCGAGCACATCTGTCGAGTTCTCACCGAGGCGCACGTTCGCCTCGATCTGCGAGAAGCCGGGATCGCTCTGCGAGGTGACGAACTCGACACCTTTCGCCGCCGCGATGCGCCGTTGCAGCGGCGTCGTGACGAACCCCTGCACCGTTTCCGCGCTTGCACCGGGATACGACGTGTTGATGAAGATGACGCTCTTCTCCACCTCCGGATACTGGCGCAGCGACAGCTGCGTGCCCGCCTGGATGCCCACCAACAGCATTACCGCGCTGATGACGAGCGATAGCACCGGCCGCCGCACGAACAGATCGGTGAAGCGTGGGTTCACAGCGCGACACGCTCGTCGATCACGACCGTCACCCCGCGATAGAGCTTGTTCTGTCCGACGCTCACCACGCGCTCGCCGGCGTTCACACCTTCGAGCACGGCGACGCGACCGTCGCGCACCTTGCCCGCGCGCACCACGCGCGCGTTCGCGGTGAGCGCACCATCCTTCGGCTCGATCACGTACACGGTGTTGCCTTGCAGCGAATACGTCATTGCGGTTTCGGGCACGGTGACCACTTCGTGCTGCTCGCCGAGATCCAGCTCCAGCTCCACGAACATGCCTGGCAACAAGCCGCTGTCTTTTTCGAGACTCGCGCGCAGCAGCACGTTGCGCGTATTGGGATCGACGCGCGCATCGACCGCGGTGACCGTGGCGCCAAACGCGCGATTCGGATACGCATCGACGCGCACGTTCACCTGCAGGCCCGCGCGCAGCTGCGACGCGTAGCGCGCGGGCACGGTGAAGTCGATCTCGAGCTCGGAGTGATCCTGCAGTGTTGCGATGACGGTGCCGGGCGAGAGGTAGTCGCCGGCGTCCACGCGGCGGATGCCGATGGTGCCCGCGAACGGCGCCTCGATACGCTTGTTGGAGAGCCGCGCTTCGGTCTCGGCGAGCTGCGCACGCGCGCGTTCGAGATCGGCGCGGGTGCGGTCGAACTGTGTCTGCGGGATCGTTTTGCTCTCGACCAGCCTCGAATCACGCTCGAACAGCAGCTCGGCGAGTTCCAGCGCGGCCTGCTGGTTACGCCGGCTCGCGATCTCTTCTCTGGAGTTCAGTACCACGAGCGGCTGTCCCGCCGTCACGTGGTCGCCGGAGTTGAACTGGATCTGCGTGATCTCGCCGCTCGCCTCCGACGTGAGCTCGATGCCGCGCACCGCCTGGATGGTGCCGACCGCGTTCAGCGTTTCGTTCCAGGTTTCTTTGGCTGCGACGGATGCCGCGATCGTCACGGGGGGAGGCGCGAAGTCCATCGCTGCAAACGCGCTGAAGCGTTTGTACAGGTAGCCGCCGATCGATCCGAAGATCAGGACGAGGAGGGTGATGGCGATGGCGTAGGCTTTCATGGAGAACGCAGAGCATGCGCGCCGTCAGCGCAGCGCCATACCGCCGAGGTCGCCTTCGTCGCGCCACTGCTTGAGCACCGCATTGAATGCGTTGATGCCGGGTGCGTACGGGGAGTTCTGCATATTCGCGGTGGCGGACTTTCCCTCGCGGTTGTAGTAGCCGGGCGTGCACTGTTCGAGGAACGCACCGATACCCGCCGCACCGGCGCCAGCGAGCGCGACGATCTGTTGGACCCACGCGTCCTCGGCCTCGGGCGTGACTTCAACCACCCGCGCGCCGCGTTTTTTTACTTCGTCGACGATGTATGCCACGTGCACCGCCTGATCGTCGAACATCGCCGTCATGTTCGGCGACAGTCCGTTCTGGTTGATGCCGATCGTGAACCAGTTCGGAAAGCCGTGACTCGATAGACCATGCAACGTGCGGTAGCCGTTCGCCCAGTGATCGTAGAGTGAGATTCCGCCGCGGCCGATCGTGTCGAAGTCCACACGCCGGTGCGCAGACGTCATGATCTCGAAACCGGTCGCATAGATGATGCAGTCGACTTCGTACACAACGCCGTTCGCGATCACTGCGTTGTGCGTGATGCGTTCGACGCCTTTCGAGTTCGAGACGTCGACCAGCTCGACGTTGGGCCGGTTGAACGTGGCGAGGTATTCGTCGTTGAACGTCGGCCGTTTGCAGAACTGCCGATACCACGGCTTCAGGCTCTCGGCGGCCGGCACTCTGGCAACTGTCTCCTCCACGCGGCCGCGAATTTCGTTCATCTTCTGAAAGTCGGCGATCTCGGCGCGCAGCATGACCTCTTCCATGTCGAGATTGCCCGTGTCCTGGCGGCGGTTCATCAACGAAATACCGATGCGGCGCGCGATGTCGGTCCAGCCGTCCGCGACGAGGTCTTCGCCGAAACTCTGACCGGTGAGCACCGCGGCGAAGTTTTCGCGCCGCGTGCGTTGCCAGCCGGACGACTGCTCGCGGTACCAGTTCTCGTCGGTCTGTTTGTTGCCGCGCAGGTCGACGGACGACGGCGTGCGTTGGAACACGTACAACTGCTTCGCGTATTCACCGAGGAATGGGACGCATTGAATCGCCGTGGCTCCGGTGCCGATGATCGCGACGCGTTTGTCGGCGAGTTTCGTCAGGCCGCCGGTGTGATCACCGCCGGTGTATTGATAGTCCCAGCGCGATGTGTGGAACGTGTGGCCCTTGAACTCGCTGATGCCGGGAATGCCGGGCAACTTCGGTCGGTTCGCAGGCCCCGTCGCCTGAATGACGAATTGCGCGCGGATGTTGTCGTTGCGCTGCGTCGACACCTGCCAGCGTTGCGCGTCCTCGAGCCATTTCACCTCGGTGACGCGCGTCTGAAAGATCGCGTTGTCGTACAAACCGAAGTAGTCGCCGACGCGCTGCGTGTGCGCGTAGATTTCCGGCGCGTACGAATATTTCTCCTTCGGCATGTAGCTCGTTTCCTCGAGCAGCGGCAGATAACAATACGACTCGATGTCGCACTGCGCTCCCGGGTAGCGGTTCCAGTACCAGGTGCCGCCGAAGTCGCCGCCCGACTCGATGACGCGAAAGTTCGTGATCCCGCGTTCCTTGAGGCGTGCCGCGGCCATCAGTCCGCTGAATCCCGCGCCGATGACCACAACGTCGATGTCGAGGGTAAGCGGCGCGCGTTCGTAGCCGGGATCCACATAGGGGTCGTCGTCGGCGTAGTGGGCAAACTCGGACGCGGCTTCGATGTACTGGTTCTCGCCGTCGTCGCGCAGGCGCTTGTCGCGCTCGATGCGATATTTCTCGCGTAGCGCCGCCGGGTCGAAGTCGAGATCGGGAAACAGGTTGTGGAGTCGTTCGCGTTCTGTGCTCATCGTCGTAGCTCCATCCAGGTTGGGTTAGCGAGGGGGGGGGTGGTGCCAGGCGTTGCGTTCGTTGCGGATCATACGAAGCGCGGCGGTCGCAAGTCTCGACCGACCACGATCTGCACCGAATGCAACGCCTGGCACCGCGCCTGGTTAACGCAACGCCTGGTTAACGCAACGCCGGGCACGTTCTGCAACGAATGCAACGCCTGGCACCGTCTGCACGTTCTGCACGTTCTGCAACGCCTGGCACCGTGCCCTTTGGAGGAGATGGTACCGCGAGCCGCATGCCGCCTTGTAGGGCTGCGCGCAACCCGAATATTCTCCTGACTTCGCGAATCACCGGAGAACGCAATGAATAAAGCTCTCGGGCTCAACCACATCGACCTTGGCACCAAGGATATGGCAGCCACACGCGCGTTCTACGAGGACGTGCTCGGATTTGCGCTGGTTCGCGCGGACCTCGTCGAGCTGGGCAAACGCGGCGTCATGCAGCACTTCTTCTTCGACATCGGCAACGGCCAGTTGCTGGGATTCATGAGCGGTGAAAACGTCGAGGGGTATCCGAAGGATTTCGACTCCGGCATCAACAAGGGGCTTGGCCTGATGTCCGGTGTTTATAACTTCGCGTTCAATGCGGATTCGCTCGAAACGCTTGCCGCCACGAAGCAACGGTTAGAGGCACACGGCGTTGCGGTGCGCGGGCCGGTCGATCACGAAGGCTGGTCGAAATCGATCTATTTCGAGGACCCCAACGGCCTGCAACTCGAGGCCTGCCACCTGTTGCGGGCGTTCGTTGCGGACGATGCAATTCCGCGCGTGCGCTTTCGTTTTGAGCGCGGCGAGAAGCTGCCACCGCGCGACGAAGTCGCAACGCCACGCGATCAAGTCGCTACGGATCGAGCCGCGGTTGAGCACGCCGGTTAGTCGACCGGTGCGGCGCAGACGGTGATGCGCGATTGCACGCGCGATCGAAAGCCACGCGCGCGGCGAGTTACGCCTCTGCGAACTCGATCAGGTCGAGATGCGACTCGCGATCGCCCACGTCGTGCGTGATTGCAAAAGCGTCGTGCGCCACGTGATCGAAGGCTGTGGCGCCGGCGTGCATTTCCTCGATCACGAGCTGCAGCGGATCAATCGCGACGTACAGATGATGAGCGCCCACACCGTATTCGATCTCGACCTCGTGGCCGAGCAGAGCGGCCGCGCCCGGCTTGAATCGAGCGCGCCGCTGTTTCCACGCTGATCGCGATCTGAACGAGCCGCAGGGTTACGCGACGAGGAGTCGACATGCCGGGACTCCGTGAAGTTCTTGTAGGCCCGCTGCCGCTCAAGCCGTCAGGGTCAGCGGCAGGCAAACTGTCGTCGCGCGCATCGCGTTCGCCGCGAGTCGCCGCAGAAAATCACCAAAGGTCTTGGCGGGACGAATTGACAACCAACTCTATTGGGGTGATGGTCGGACGCGGGACGGGTGTGATTGGGTAACGGTTGCACCTGAGGGCTCAACGAATGTTGGGCGAGCGTCGGGCGGGGGAACAACATGAGCGATTCGAAACAAATCGGGCGGTTTGTTGCACTGGTCTTTGTGACGGCGTTTGCGGGTGGCGTGTCGGCCGAAGAAGCGGCGACAACCGCGCCAGCGGCGCTGGCGGCAACGCAAGAACGTCGTGCCGGCGAAGGCATCGAAGAGATCATCGTCACGTCGGAGATGCGCGAACAATCGGTGCAGGACGTACCGATATCAGTGACGGCCATTACGTCGGAGCAGCGCGTCAATATGGGGATCACGACGATCGCCGATATTGCGAACTTCACACCGGGGTTCACGTATGGCCCAGGCGATCGTCCGAGCATTCGCGGTATTGGTCGTCTGTCGAACAATCTGTCGATCGACAACGCCATTGCGACCTACGCCGACGGCGCCTGGACGAATAGCGTCGCCGAAGCGGGGAAGGACGCCATCTTCGTTGAGCGCACGGAAATTCTGCGCGGCCCTCAGGGCACGCTGTATGGCCGCAACGCAATCGGCGGCGCGATCAACGTGATTTCGAAGCGCCCCACCGACTACTTTTTAGGTGAGGCGCGCGCGACCGCGTACAACTACGGAGGCACAACACTCCAAGGGGCCGTTTCCGGCCCGATCACTGAAACGTTGCGGTATCGCGCGGCCTTTTCGCAGCCCAAAAATGACGGCGTCTTTAAGAATGTGGCGGATGGCCGGGATCTCGGTAGGTTGGATTTGTGGTACGGCGAGGGCCAACTGGAGTGGGATATCACAGAGGACCTCCAGCTTTGGGGCGTGTATCGCACGACGAAGTGGAACGACGAATCCTTGGGCTCGGGCTACAACGCTGCGCCATTTGTCACGACCAATCAATTTGCCCCCGGCGGGATCTCGCCGACGGCAGCGTACGGCCTCAGTCAACCGATCCACACGCAACTCGGGACCGTCACAACGAACCCGGCCGTGACCGATGCGTTCGAGAAAAACCTGGATACCCCGGAGAAGCGCACGCTCGATAACGTCAACATATCCGGGTTACACCTCGACTGGAATCGGGACTCATTCGGCGTGCATTACGTCTACGGTGCGCAGGAATACGACTACACGCAGTACACCGACTTCGACCGGACGCCGGTCACGTCGTATCAGAATCCCGTCGGATCGGTGTTCGAAACCCCGGCAACCATCTTTCCGAGCTACCGCGATACCTACATCGAAAACAAGAAGTGGTACAGCCACGAACTCACGTTCTCCTCCGCGGGCGGGGGCCCGCTGAGCTGGGTCGGCGGGCTGTACTATTTCCATGATGAGTACTTCTCGTCCTATTCGGTCGATCTGCCGAATCAGCCGCAGGTGAGGGCGCCGACGAACAACTTTTTCTGCACGGGGGGTCCACCCACCTGCTTGGCTCCGTTTGGCTTTCCGTACAACCCGGCCCCGACGTTGGCAGCGCCGAACCCAACGGGCGCCGTCGCCTACTTCGCCCAGGATGCCGACAACGACTCATACGCCGCGTATGCGCAGGTCGACTATGACGTGACGGAGCAGTGGCAAGTGACGCTGGGTGCGCGTTACACCGAAGACAAAAAGTCAGTCGAAGAAGCCACTCGTTTGATTTGTTACGGCCAGGTGAATTTCGGCTGCACGCCGCTCAACAACGTCCCGATCGTGGGCTACGTATCGCAGGCGAACGACGTCACGACGATCTTCGCGCCAGGCTCCGGCCCGTCGCAGCCGGGCGTCAAGACATTCCCGGTCACGAATCCGGCCACCGGGCTGCGGTCGCGCAAGTTGGGCGACGACTGGAATCAATGGACCGGAACGGCGGGTGTTCAGTACCGACCGAACGCGGACACGCTGACCTACTTGCGCTATAGCCGCGGCTACAAGGCCGGCGGCTTGAACGCCGGCGCGATCTCGGTCGACCCGCTCGCCGACGAAGAAACCGTCGATGCGTTCGAACTCGGCTGGAAGCAGACCTTTGGCGATAAGTTCCAGCTCTACTCGACGGCGTTCTACTACAAGTGGCACGACATGCAGGTGCCGTTGACGGTCGTTGCGACCGGAGCGTTACGATCGGACCTGATCAACATTCCCGACGTGGATATCTACGGCGCCGAGTTCGAAATGCAGTGGCAGCCGATCGACAACCTGTTCGTAATGGGCAGCTACGCGTACCTGAATACCGAGATTCAGAGCGGCTGCTGCTACTCGAATCCCGTCGACCCGGAAGCGACGTTGCCGACGGCGCAACGCGCGGCATTCAACGCGGCGAGCCTATCCTGGACGCAAAAACTGGACGGCAACCCGGTACCGCAGTCGCCCGAAAATCGCGTGACGGTGAACACAAGCTACAACTTCAACTTCTCCGCGGGAACATTGATCCTGAGCGGTACCTACGTCTGGCGCGACGAAACGTACAACGACATTTTCAGTACCGACGCAGCGACCGCGCCCGATTGGTTTCAAGTCGATCTGCGCGTGTTGTGGCGTGACATCAACGACAGATACACGTTGATCGGCTTCGTGCGCAATGCAACCGACGAACTGATCTACACGTCGGCGGCGGCGACGAGGGTGCTGCTGAGCAACACGCCAGCTGTGACCGTCCCGAACCCGTTCGGGGTCGGCGGGCCATCTCGCATCGACCAGAGCTTCGGGCTCGGTGCGCCGCGGACATATGGTGTGGAACTGCAGTACAAGTTCTCAGGCAAGAAATAGAGCGTCATTGGTAAGGGGCTGGCGTAGCGGGCCGAGCCCCTTAGTGCAACCGTTATCACGGAGAGTGGGGCGGCCGCGTCAGTTCGCCCGCATTGGAGTCACGCGGGGCACGAACCAGATCGCGTCCACCTGTTCGGGCAGCGATACGCCGATCAGCATGTTGTACAGATGGCCGATGCGCATCGGGACGGTCGGTGCATTTGTGGTGCGAACCAGCGTCGGCGCAGTGAAACGCCGCGCCATCCGCGCATTGAGCGAATCGGCTGGATAGTCTGCGGTGCGTGGCAGATCTGCGAGTGGTTGTGAATCGGTGCCGCCGCCGTACAGCATCCACACGACGAAGGTGCTCAGTCCCAACTCCCGATGGATGTGATGACCCAGTGACGGCACGCGATCGCCGCCGGGGCCGATGCCGCCTCCACCGCTGATCGCGGCATCATCTTTGGCGAGATGCATCGCGTGTCCCAGCAGCACCATGCGCCGCGCCGGAAACAGCGCGCGGGCGTCCGCAAACCGGCGTTTCATCGCGTCTTCGCGCAGGGCCATTGCGGGGCGCGTCGCTTCATAAGTCGGGGCGTCGCGAACGAGATCGGTATAGGCCAGCCCGTCGATTCTCGCCGAGAGCGCGGCGCGCAGCCGCAGATCGGCATTGCGCGGTAGCGCGTCGCGCAATCGCTGCAGCCGAGCGATCTCGGCATCGATGCTCTCGCCGTGCACGGGCGGTAGCTCTTCGTGCCAAGCGGCGGGTAGTTCTTGGGGGGCGCGCGTTGCGGCGATGTCGGCGTAGACGCCGGCGTGACCCGCCGCGACGTCAAACCCGAAATAGCCGTGCGCGTGCAAGCCGCGATAAAACCGCTGCTGTTCGGCGCGCATCAGCGCGAACGGGTACGGGGGTGCGGCACCGAAGACACCTCGCATGCTGTCGTCGCGATCGGTGCGCGCATCGCCGCTGAATCCGAACAGCGAGATGCGTTCGAAGATCGATTCATCGCGCGCGCGCATGTACTCATCGATCCGAGTGCCGTCGGACCAACCGAGCTCTTCACCCCAGACGTCGAAGCCGCGCGCGAGCAATGGCGGCGCGAGCGCGAGTCGAAAGTCGCTCTTCTCATGCACGAAGTGGTTCATCTCGCCGAGCACCTCCACGTCGGCGTTGGCCGGGTCGAGCTGTTCCGGTGCGAGTACCGCGTGTTCGAGCCAGTGATCGATTGCGTCCATTTCGCATTCTGATCGAATCGCGTAAGACGGTGCCAGGCGTTGCAGAACGTGCAGAAACGCGTCTCGACGGCATTGGCGGTGCAGAGCGAGGCGTTGCAGGATGAACGCTTGCAGGTCAGATCGAGCCATTCGCCTACATCGGCGTGCGCTCAAAGCGTGCAAAGTGCGTGTCGAACTCATTGAAGGATTGCAAGAATGAAACTCAACGGTCTGATGGTTGCAGCGACGTTGACGATCTTGATGTGCGCCGGGTGCGACACCAAGGAGACGCCCGTTGACCAGGCCAAGGACGCGCTCAACATCCGTGACCACGAAAAACTGAAGGACGCAGGCGAGGACGCGAAGGATGCCGTCGAGAACGCTGCCGAAGGCGTGGAAGACGCTGTCAAAGGCAAGGATTGACGTCGCGCTGAGTCTCGTGCCCATGGCCACGACCACGCTGCGGGCTGCGTCGTTGGCGACTGCTGCACCATCGCCGTCGATGGCGACGGTGGAGTCCGCCTACGGACGCCTGCCGCTGAGCTTCGAAGTCAACAAAGGTCAGGTCGACTCGCGCGTGTAGTTCCTCACGCACGGGCGTGAACTTCGCCGGCGATCATCTCCCCGGGCGTAGCGCTCGCCTCCTCTGTGCTACCGACCAGCCGCTCGATGAGCGCAGGCACCAACGCAACGGCGTTCGCGACGATCAGCAACAGCGGTTCCGACCTAGGCGCGCAATGTCTGATCGGCGTAGAGGGGCGGTGGAATGACGTCAGCGTAGGCGTCAAACCGCGTTGCATGCGAGAACTCCATCGAGGAAGCTGCACTGCGATGAACGCACTCGCATTTCGGTTTCGGAGGGGTCAATGAATTTTCTTCGCAGCGCAGTAGCGCTCGCCTTTGTATACGTGATGCCGTGCTTCGGTGTAGCCGTCGCTTCTGACGCCGCGGTCGCGGCACCGGATGCGGCGCAGGCGGCATCGATGGCGGCAAGCGCGGACGACGACGCCGACCTGCCGCTCGTCAAGCCGAGCGACCCGCCGACCTTCACGTTCCCGCAGCGGCGTGAAGCCGACGGCTACATGATCGTGCTGTACGCACCCCAGTTCCGCCGTTGGCCCGACTTCGAGCGCATAGAGGCGTGGAGCGCGATTAAGGTGCGAGCGAAGGACGGCAAGACCGTCCACTACGGCACGCTCGCGCTCAGCGGCGACACCGAGATCGACATGGATGCACGAACGGTCACGATCACGAACCCGCAGGTCGAAGACGCGGTGTTCGTCGGCGACGTGCCGCAGGCCGCGGTCGACGCTGTGAAGAACATCGCGACGCGCCAGAAGATCGTAGTGCCCGTCGAATTTATCCTCGCCTATCTGACCGACAGCGTTCTCGACAAACCGCCGCCGCCGGGCTTCAGCACCAAGCCGCCGAAGATCGTCGTCGTTGAGACGCCGACCGTGCTGCTGTTCGTCAACGGCGAGCCGGTCACGAGCGACATCGCCGACTCGGGCCTGAAGGTCGTGGTCAATGCGAGCTGGCCGGTGTTTCTGGATCCGGTCTCGAAGGCGTATTACCTCTGTCAGGACGACCACTGGCTCACCACGAAGACCCTCAAAGGCCCGTGGAGCCCAACGACGTCGCTGCCCGCGGGCTTCAACAAATTGCCGAAGGACCAGGGCTTCGCATCCGTGCAGCAGGCGCTGCCGCCACGCGCCGCGAGCGAACCGCCGCCGGCCATACTGAGCGAGCACGAGCCGACCGAGTTGATCGTGACCGGCGGTGCACCGCAGCTCGAGGTGATTCCACAAACCGACGGGCTCGAATACGTCACAAACACGACGAGTCCGCTCTTTCGGTCCGGGAAGAAATGGTACTACCTCGTCTCCGGCCGCTGGTTCACCACCAACAACCTGATTAAGGGGCCGTGGGTCTTCACGAAGGATCTGCCGGCCGGCTTCGCGAAGATTCCGCAGGACCACGCGACGGCCGCGATACGTGCGTCGGTACCCGATACGGTGGAGGCGCGCTTCGCCGCGCTCGAATCGTCGTTGCCGACGAAGACGAAGGCCGCCGTCGGCACGCAGGCACCCGTCGAGGTCAGTTACGCCGGCGAGCCGAAATTCGAAGCGGTCAGCGGCACGAAGGTGTCGCGCGCGGTGAACTCGTCGAACGACGTCATTGCGTTCAACGGCCAGTACTATCTCTGCTACGCGGGGATTTGGTACCTCGGCGCCGCGCCGACCGGGCCGTATACCGTCGCGACGTCGGTGCCGGAAGAGATCTACGCAATTCCACCGAGTTCGCCGTCCTATCCGGTCACACAAGTCACCGTCGTGGAGTCGACGCCGACCGAGGTCATCTACACATATCCGCCGTCGTATTCGTCGAGCGTGTGGGTTGTTTACGGCGTGCCGTACTACGGGACGGGCTGGTATTACCCACCCTACTACTACGGCGGCTACTACTATCCGTATTGGGGTTCGTACGGACACGGCAGTTGGTACAACCCGGTCACCGGCGGTTTCGGTTCGCGCTCGGTGTGGTACGGACCGTACGGTGGCTATTCATACACGCAAGGCTACAACCCCCGCACCGGCCGCTACGGCTACAGCCAGAGCGCGTGGGACCGCAGCGGCTGGGCGCAGTACGGCGAGAAGTACAACACGCGCAGCGGTGTGTATACGCAGTCGAATCGCGCGTACGACTACAGCTCGGACTATTACCACGCGGAGCGCGCGAAGGTCGGTCCGAACGGCGGCTGGACCACGATGGATCGTCAGGTCGACTTTCCTTCGGGCACCACGCAGGTGAGGCGTCAGGCCTCGAGCGGCGCTTCGAGCGTCGTCAACCGTTCGTTCGACAACGGGCAGATGACGTCGTCGGGCACGATCACCGGCGCCGACGGCCGCACCGCGACAATCTCGGGCGAGCAAACGCGCGCGGGGGGCACAACGACGATCACCGGCTCCGAGGGCGGCAGCGGTACGGTCACGCGCGACAACACCGCGGCCGGCGCGAATCGTCAGGGCAGCTTCACGACCAGCGGCGGTGACACGATCGACACCGACACGGTGCGCCAAGGCGCGTCGAGCGGCACGCAGTTCGAGACGTCGACCGGCGCGAGCGGTGTGTCGGTGCGCAACGCCGGCGAAGGTCGCACGACGGTTGCCCAGAGCGGTTCGGGCGACGTGTACGCCGGCCACAACGGCAACGTCTACCAGAAGACCGACGATGGCTGGCAGCAGTACTCGCGCGACAACGGTTGGCAGAATGTCCAGTCGGAATCGATCGGCGCGTCACGTTATGACTCCGACTCTCGCGTGCAGTCGGGCACGGGTTCTGCGCAGTCGCGCGACGCGCAGCGCGACTACGGCGGCGGATCGGGCAACGGCGCGGCGAACCGCAACTATGATCGCGGCGGCAGCGACATGGGGCAACTGAACCGGGACTACGGCGCACGCCAATACGGCACGCGCAGCTATCAGCAACGCAGCTACGGCGGGGGTGGTATGCGCGGCGGCGGTGGGCGCGGCGGTGGTGGGCGCCGGCGCTGAGGGCGCCTACACGGACAGTTACTGCGAGCGACAGCTACCTCGGGCACAGCGTGTGTGCGCGATGAACGCTTCAGGTGCAGCGGTCGCGCGGCCAGATGGGCGTCACGCACTCAGCAGCGATACGGCGCGCTTGGGGAATTCCCGCAACAGTTGTTTGTCCATCGTGATGAGTCGAACACCGAATTGCTCCGCTAGCGCGATGTACTCACAGTCGTACGCCGAGCAGCGACTGTGGTTCACGTACTCAAACACGGAAAACGAATCGACCTCGTACTCGCATCCGAACAGCTGGGCTTCCGCCGTGCGTTGCAGCTCGACGGCCTGCTCGAAGGTCAGCGATCCACGACGCAGATAGCCCGACAGAACGCTTCGGAATTCGCTTCGCCACAGAATCGGTACGATCCACTCCGAGTCACGCTGGAGTAACGACTCCGCCCGCTTGCTGTGTTGCGTCGGCAGGTAGAGATAGGCGATGACGTTCGAATCGACGACGATCACGGTCGTCCCTGACGTTTCAGATCTTCGATATCGCGGGCGCGAAATTCCTTTTGCGGTAGGGCGTCTCGCAAGGCACGAATCCGCGCGATCCGATCTGCGGCTGACAACGTCGGAGCCTGCAGCACAGTCTCGAGGCACACGATCGCCTCGTTGTTCAGACTGCGTCGGTGGACCTCCGCGGATCGCTTGAGCCGAGCGTACAGATCGTCGGGTATGTTCTTCAATGTCAGCGTCGTGGCCATGTCCGATCTCTGCAACCAAAACGAAACCATTTTGGTTGCGGCCAATGTAGCTGTCAACGGACCATCTCCTGCATGGGCTTCTCGATGGGCGCGCTGCAGACCTTCGAGTGGGACTGCCGGCGACCTGATGGCAAGAGAGTCAATCCAGATCGAGGAACTCGAGCAGCGCGCGGCGGACTTCGTCCTGCAGCGCTTCGGGGATCGCGCCGAGATCGCGGCGAAACAGCGCGTTTTCCCACGCGAGGATCTGGTCGACCAGGATATCGCTCGGACGCGCGAGGCCGCAGACCCCGGCCGGCACTCGAACGCGTAGCGGAAACGCGTCTGCGCGCGCGGCCCGCGTCGTCAGCGGTAACACGACAGTGCTCGGCAGTCCGGCGCTGGCGAATTCAGAAGGTTGGATCGCGAGACACGGCCGCTGCTTGCCCGGCTTCGTACCCACGCGAGGATCGAGTGCGACGACGTAGAGGTGCCAGCGCTGCGGCGTCGGTGCCGTCATTCGAGCTTCTTCAGACGGCTGCCGAAGCGAAAGGCAGCCAGGGCAGCGCGGCTTTCCGGAGCCGCGACTTTCGCCGCGCGTTGCCAGCGCGCGACGCGCTCGGTCCGTTCCGCATCGCGCTCGAGCAGATCGAGCGCGGTTCTGACGACGTCGATCTTCGTCCGCACGCACAACCGTTTCTTCAGCGCTTCGATACGTCGATCATCGGCTTCCTGAAGCATCAGCGGTTTACCCATCTCGTACTCGCTGTATAGAGCAGTGTATATATCTGGAAGTATATCAGGCGATGGCGAATCGCTCGCGGGAGCGTGAGTCATTTGCGTTGCTACGCGCTTCGCGAGTGGGGTTGCCCTCACGCGGTGTAAATCCACTCCCAGCGGAACGACCTGACAAACCACCGCGCAAGTGAAAGACTGGGCAACCTCGAAACAGGGCGATCCACATGAGCGCAATCAGAGATTCCTCGATCACGGTCATCAAGAACGGCTCGCTCGTCGACGGCACCGGCGCGCCGCGTCGGGTCGCCGATGTCGCTCTGCAGGGCGACCGCATCGTCGACATCGGGACGAATCTCAAAGGCGATCGCACTATCGATGCAACTGGACGCATCGTGGCCCCGGGGTTCATCGACATTCATACGCACTACGACGCGCAGGTGTTCTGGGACCCCGCGCTGACCCCGTCGTGTTATCACGGTGTGACGACGGTAGTCGCCGGCAACTGCGGCTTTTCGATCGCGCCGACCCACCCCAAGCATCGCGAACTCATCGCCCGCACGATGGAAAAGGTCGAGGACATGAATCCCGCGACACTGAATGCGGGGATCCCGTGGGAGTTCGAATCGTTCGGCGAGTATCTGAAGACCGTGCGCCAACACGGCAGCGTGCTGAACTACACCGCCTATATCGGGCACACACCGCTGCGCCTGTATGTGATGGGCGAGGAAGCCGTCGGACGTGCCGCCAGGCCTGACGAAATCGAGCGCATGGCCGGCATGGTCCGCGAAGCAATGGCCGCGGGCGCGGCGGGTTTCTCGACGAGCTTCGCGATCACCCACCGCGGTGCGGACGGCCAGCCCATTCCGAGTCGCTGGGCGAAGCGCGATGAGATCGACGCGTTGTGTCACGCCGTCGGCGACAGCGGGCGTGGCGTCGTTGGCGTGAACGGCGGCGAGAATCTGAGTTTTGCTGACCTGTACGATCTGCAGCCGCTCTGCGGCGCGCCATTCACGTTCACGGCGTTGCTAACGACTCGACAAGGGTTTCATCTGCGCGGCATCGAGACGCACACGGCGGGCCGCGCCCGCGGCGCGAACGTGTGGCCGCAGGTGTCCTGTCGGCCGCTGTCGTTCTCGATGAACATGATCGAGCCATTCACGCTCAACACGAATCCCGTGTTTGCCGAGCTGATGCCGAAGACCTTCGACGAACGCCGGCGCGCGTACGCGGATCCCGCGTGGAAGCAGCGCGTCATCGATGCATGGGCGGCCGGAGAGGGCATCAATCCGCAGTGGGGGAGCGTCGAGATCACCGAGGCGCCGCACTCGCCGGCCGCGGTCGGGCACCGCGTGAGCGAACTCGCGCAGAAGAGCAACCGGCACCCGTTCGATATCTTGTTGACGCTGGCGTTGGCAGAACCCGATCTCCAACTGCGTTTTCAGTCGGTTATCGCCAACGATGATGCAGAGGGGATTGCTCTGCTCCTCAACACCGAAGGCTGCACGTTGGGCTTGTCGGATGCCGGTGCACACGTCGGGCAGATCTGTGACGCCGTGATGCCGAGCGATCTGCTCGGGTCGTGGGTGCGCGACAGAGGCGTGCTGACGCTCGAACAAGCCGTCCACAAGTTGACGCAAGTACAAGCGGATCTCTTTCGTTTCACGGATCGCGGTGTGCTGCGGCGAGGCGCATACGCCGACGTCGTCATATTCGACGAGAAGACGATTGCACCGGGTCCGACCCGTCGCGTGCGTGACTTCCCGGCGAACGGCGAGCGCTTGACCGCCGATCAGCCGACGGGCATTCACCAGGTGATCGTCAACGGACGGACCATCGTCGCGGATGGCAAGCTCGACGAGCAGGCGGTTGCGTCTCGACCGGGCGTCTGGGTCGCACCGTCGCCGCGCTAGCCTCTCCGGTTATTCGCGCGATGGTCGGTCCAGGTCAATGTACGGGCTTGGCCGACTCGGTCGAACCCGACTCCGGATGCGTGCGATTGGGGTAGAAGACGTACACGCCGTAGCGGACGTACGGCGCCGTCGACGGCTCGCCCTTAGCGACGTCGCTTGGAACCTCGTGGCGTATCGGCGGCAGCGACATCAGATACGACGTGATCGCTTCTGCGTCCTCGATGGCCATGTGCGCGTAGCCCGGCCACGGCATCACCGGCAACTGCTGCCGGCCGTGCTTGTCGATTCCGTATCGGATGTTGCGGGTGATCTCGTCGCGGTTCCAGCGTCCGAGCCCGGTTTCCCGGTCCGGCGTCAGATTCGCGGGGAACACCACGCCCGGATTCTCGCCGTCGCTGTAGGCGATGCCGATGCTCGACCCGGCGAGGTAGTGCTCCTTGACCGGATCATTAATGAGTTGGCCGTCGGTGTGGCATGCCGCGCAACTCAACAGCTCGACGAGATAGCGGCCGCGCGCGATCACAGCGTCGTCGGCCGCGGTCACGACGGGCTGCAGCAGCACGACAGCCAGAAGCAATCGGATCATGATTTCCCAACGGTTCCTGACGGTGCGCGATAGCGTAACAGGGCCTCGCCCGGGTGTCTGGGTCGCGCCGACGCCGCGTTAGCCCAGATCGCTCGCACTGTGGCGCTCGGGCACCCGCTCTGCTTCGGGGCCCCAGACTTTGTTGACTCGTTGGCCGCGTTGCACCGCGGGACGCTGCCGAATCTCCAGCGCCCACCGCACGACGTT
>CAYUMA010000039.1:0-3827 GCA_964445675.1 uncultured Pseudomonadales bacterium
TTCCGATGCTGATGCGAGGTCGGGATTTCACGGGTCGCGCTCGGCATTCGACGTGGTGCCGACGATTGCGGAATTCGTCACCGGCTCGGTTCCTCCGGAGTTCAGCGGCGAGAGCTTCCTCTCGTTGATATGCCGCGGCGAAAGCCCCGGCCGAGGGTGATGTATGGCCTTGCAGTGGCGATTGGCCCACTCGTATGAACCTCTCTCTCGAAGCTCAAGGCCAATCTCGCGATGCGCCTGACAAATCGGCTGTGGCGCGAGTTTGCACGCTGAGCCCGCGACTCTCCTAACGAATCACGCAGGCTGCCGCTTGAATACGGCGAGACGATCCTTCCGGGGGGATACGAAGGATTTCCACTGGACCTGGTGGTCAATGACGTCGATGCCGTTATCCGTCACGACCAAAAGATTTCCATCGGGCGACATCTTCGCGCCATGCGGGAAGACGAGGGCCTCGCTGAGCACTTGAAGGGGCGTCTTGAATGCATCGGCGCCGCGCAGGTCGTAGAGCTCGACGCAACCACTGTCCGGATTGGTGACCACTGCGCGATCGCCGCGGACATGGATACTCTCCAACCGGCAGAACTCACGGAATACCTTCCTCCACAGAGGCTTGCGGCTGAAGCGCCCCTGCTGATCGATGCCGAACACGGCGATCCCGTTCCGGCTGGTCGCGCCGCGATGCCCGAAGCTGATTATGTTCTTGAGCTCCTCCACGGCTTTGCGGTGCCACTTCATGGTGTCCGATTCGAATGTCACGTAGACCTTGTCGCCCGTCTCGTCGAAGCTGACCCCTTTGGCGTCGCCGTAGCGCCGGAACCAG
The DNA here is from genome assembly GCA_964445675.1 of uncultured Pseudomonadales bacterium. Taxonomy (GTDB): domain Bacteria; phylum Pseudomonadota; class Gammaproteobacteria; order Pseudomonadales; family Azotimanducaceae; genus DATJGR01. The sequence goes on from CAYUMA010000039.1 coordinate 824, forward strand.
CTCTCCTGTATGTCCTGCGCTCCGATGATCCGTCCGCTCTCGTCATCGTATTCGTAGCTGACGAGCGCGCCCTTCTTCCCTCGCCCTTCACAGTAGGTGACGACGAGTCGGCGGCCGTTGAGTGCCATCGAATGGCCCTCTGCCAGATGAACGTAGGGCGTCGTATAGGTATGCACGGGCGTTCCCGAATCGTCATCGAGCCTGAAGATTTGAAGCCGACCGGGATTGCAGCCCTTGTTGGCGACGATGACGTGTCTCGGCGTGATCAGAATGCCGTGGGGTTTGTTCAGCGCCGCGCCCGGGTTCCGGAGCACCCTGACGACCGACAGGGTTTGCGTGTCGTATATCCTGACCTCGTTGTTCTGCTCGTAAGTTGCAGCGAACGTCTTTCCGTCGGGATGGAAGCACACTTCGAGGACGAAGCTGGGCGCCGCGTCATTCGGGATCAGATTCGATAGTTCGAACATGGATTGCTGCTACCTTGACGACCGCGTATCAGAGGTCAATCTAATGAAGCCCAAGGAGCGCGTAAACACTGGAGTTCGCGAGTTCCGGCGTAGTGAGTTGCCGCCAGAGCTATTTCGCCTCGGATGCTTTCGGACTTTCGGACGCGGGGTCGCCCAAAGCAAGAGCATTACCACACGTCGAGCACATCCACGCATTGTTCACCGCGTGTGTGACCATCAAATTGCAGACCCTTATCTTGCGCACGCTTCATCCAGTCCTCGTTATCTGCTGATGCGTGAAGCTGTCCCAACGCGGCCATTCCGTCTGAGTCATCCGGCGGTGGTTGCGATCTGCCATGCGGCGCGCGCGCATGTATTCGTTGAGCGCACCTCAACATGGGTGTTCGAATGTTCGTAAAAACCGAGCGTAGATTACGAAACATGCGACTTTCTCTGTTGTTCGTGTCTGGTGAGAATTCGCTGGAACCGAGCGAATGAGGAGATAGACATGCCGCACCATCCCGCGTCTGATCGTTCTGATTCAAATGAGGCGCGCTGGCGTCACGCCCTTGCCGCAGTCCTCACGCAACTGGGACTTTTGCCGCCTGAACCGGTACCGATTCCGATACCGCTGCGGAAAGCCCCGACGGGCAGACCGCGATGAGCGCATCCAGACTGTTGAGCGACCTGCTGAAGGGCGGCGCTGGAGCGGGGTTTATGGGTGGTGCGGCCGGCGCCGCGCTGCTCGGGTTGCTGCAGGGTAGCAAGGGGAAGAGTGTGGCGACGTCGGTACTCACGACCGGCGGCCTCGCGGCGGTGGGAGCGGTGGCCTGGAAGGCATATCAGCGCTATGCCGCGGATGCCGGAGCGAACGCGCCGGGTGGCGCGGTATCGGCCGATGATTTTGTTGTGGCCGATGCGCAGGCACTGCTATTGATTCGGGCGATGATTGCCGCAGCGCGCGCCGATGGCAGTATCGATGAGGCCGAACGCGGTCGAATCGCAGACCGGGTCGCGACAATGGGACTTGGCGATCAGCAGGCCGCGGCGATTGCCCAGGAGCTCGAGCGTCGCTGCTCCGTCGAAGACATCGCCAATGCGGTGAACTCGCTCGGAGCCGCGTGTGACGTCTATGTCGCCAGTGCCACCGTGGTGGTGGGCGATGACCCGAAGGCGCGGTGGTATCTATCGCGACTTGCATCGCGGCTCAACCTGCCACCGGCGCTCGCCGCGGAGCTGGAAAGCTCGGCGCGCAGCGCAGTCGCGTGAGCGCGGGCAGTTTGCGAGCTGGAGCCGGGTGTTCGACTTCTGAGCCCGCCCATGCGACAGCGGCGGTCGGTGGCGCGTCATCGCCGATGTCACCCGTCCGGACGTTATCAATAAAATCCTGAAACACGTTGCCCGACAGGCGTACCCGGAACTCAGCGCGATCAGCAGTATGGCAACGGTTCACTGCAACCCCGCAACGGCCGGGACAAGCAGACTCGTCTCGCAGAGCAGCGACTTCCGGATCAACCACCGCGCGTGTGCGTGTTGGGCCGCGATGCCCACCCGCCGTTCGCGGCATTCCACATCTCGGACGAATTCAATAGCTGCTCCCGTTTCGCCAGGTAGTCGCGTGATACTCAGACCGCTTTACCAACAGGTGGTTTATGCTCTTCTATCCGCGCAACGATTGAGGTTCGAGAGTGGCCAGACTACCGCTTCGTGTGTTCGGCTTGTTCCTGCTGACCGTGTCGCTGAGCGTCGCGAGCTGTCAGGCATTCGTTCACACGCTGACCGACCCGGCGAAGGCACAGCTGATCGAGCACTACGAACGCGCTGCCGACTGATGAACGACCTGCTGCGCAAAGGGCGCGCCTGGGCGCCGGTGCTGAAAGCCGCCGCGCTGTTCGTGCTGTCGACGCCGCTGTCGTTTGCCGTAATCGTTGCGTTGTGGTCCGGCAACGCGAAACAACTCATCTTCACCAGCGGCGCACTCGCCTGCCTGTGGAGCGCAGGTTTTTTTTCGTGGCGCGCGCTGGTGGCCGAGGCGCGGTACTTCCTCGGTGAACGCACCGACCCGCCAAGACTCCCGCTGAAGCTCTTGAGCGCGATGTTGACCGCGGCAGGCGCGGGACTCACCGCCACCGCGGGCGGCCACGGAATCGTCGGCGCCGCGGTTTTCGCACTACTCGCCGCCATCGGCTACGTTTGTTTTTTCGGCCGCGACCTGAAGCCTCACCGGGTCGAAATCGCCGCCATCGCAGGGGTCGATGCGGCCGCAGTCACTGCGGCACTCAAACAAGCCTATGGCCGCCTGAGCGGAATCGAAGCCGCCGCACGCGGCATCGCGGTTCCGGAATTCGGCGAGCGCCTGGCGCGCATCATCGATATCGGCCGGCGCATCCTTGCGGAAATCGAACGAGATCCGCGCGATGCACCACGCGCACGACGGTTTCTGAACATCTACCTCGACAGCGCCGAGCGCGTAACAACCGAATACGCGCGCACACACCAGCAGATCCGCAGCCGACCGCTCGAGCAGAATTTCCGCCAGCTGCTCGTCGACATGGAGA
>CAYUMA010000040.1:0-1631 GCA_964445675.1 uncultured Pseudomonadales bacterium
CATCGAGCAGTGGCTCGTGGCCCGGAAGGACGCCGACATGGGGGCTTCCACCCGCAACGGCTATCGCGAATCGGCGGTTTGCTTTGGCAACTGGTGCCGGCGAACACATCGGTTGACGCAGAACCCGTTCGCCGACCTGCCCCGCGCGGATGCCAAGAGCGACCGTCGCCATCAGCGTCGGGCGCTCACCACGGCCGAGATCGACCGCCTGCTCAAGGTCGCACGGCTGCGGCCGCTAGCGGAGTTCGGCCGCGCTGTGGTCGACCGTCACACCGTCCATGTTCATGACCTTGCAGCGGAACTCGAAACCGAGTTCCCGGAGTCCAGGGCCTACCAACCGCAAATCGGTTGGCGGACCACCTTGGCCACGCCGTTACTGCGCGAGGGAATTCCCATTGGGGCGATTAATATCCGCCGCATGGAGGTTCGACCCTTTACAGACAAGCAGATCAAGCTTCTGGAAACCTTCGCCGACCAGGCGGTCATCGCCATCGAGAACGTGCGGCTCTTCCGGGAACTCGGCGAGCGCAACGCGGAATTGCGCGAGGCCCTGGAGCATCAGACGGCGACGGCCGAGGTGCTCGGCATCATCAGCCGCTCGCCGACGGACGTGCAGCCGGTCCTCGACGCCATCGTCGAGAGCGCCGCGCGGGTTTGTGGAATCGATGATGTGCTGCTGCGACTCTGCGAGGAGAACACTATGGTTTCGCGGGCGCATTTTGGTCCCATACCCATCAGTCGCGTTGAGGTCGGTATTGATCACCCACAGTATCGCTGGATGCGCGAGCATGGCACGCTACACATTCCTGATGTCCTCGAGCCGAAAGATTTCCCAATGTTGGGTGCCGTGGGTGCCGGCCGCGAATGGCGCACCCTCCTGTCCGTTCCCCTTCGCCAGCAGGGGCAACTCATTGGATCGCTGAACGCGCGTCGCATCGAGGTGCGCCCCTTCACCCCGGCGCAGATCAAGCTTCTCGAAACCTTCGCCGACCAGGCGGTGATCGCCATAGAGAACGTGCGGTTGTTCAATGAGCTCAAGGAGTCGCTGGAGCATCAGACGGCGACGAGTGAAATCTTAGGCGTCATCGCCAGCTCGCCGAGTGATGTCCAGCCCGTCTTCGACACGATTGTCCGCAACGCCGTGGATCTCAGCGACGCTCTCTTCGGCGCGGTCTACCGCTTCGACGGTGAACTGCTCCACCTCGTTGCTCACCACAACTACACTCCAGAAGTGCTGGAACTCGAACACCGGCTCTACCCCATGCGCCCGAACCGCGAACAGGCAGTGGGGCGGGCTATTCTCGGTCGCACCGTTATACACATGCAGGACGTGCTGAGCGACCCCGACTATCGACATGAGGTTGCGACCACCGGTGGCTGGCGCAGTATGATTGCCGTGCCCATGTTCCGTGAAGGGGCGCCGGTCGGTGTAATCTGGGTCGCACGAGCCCAAGCAGGACCTTTCCCTGACAGGCAGATTGAACTCCTGAAGACATTTGCGGATCAAGCCGTGATCGCTATCGAGAACGTGCGCCTCTTCCGGGAACTCGGGGAGCGCAACGCGGAATTGCGCGAGGCCCTGGAGCATCAGACGGCGACGGCCGAGGTGCTCGGCATCATCAGCCGCTCGC
>CAYUMA010000041.1:0-2538 GCA_964445675.1 uncultured Pseudomonadales bacterium
GCCAGCCTTGGAGCAGCAGCAACATGCCGGTCCCGACGCTCGACAGGGCATTCGAGCCGCTGAGCAGCGCGCTGTCGCCCGAACGCGTCGTGGCGATCAATCATCACTTCGAGTCGAAGCGTTGCGACGTAAATCCAGAGCCGGAACCGATGCGACCCGCGTCCGTTGACGCGCCGCGCATCGTCTACATGGGCGGCATGTTCAAGCCGCCTAAAGTGCCCGGTGGGAAATTCCTCGAAGCGTTGAAGGGCGTGCGCGCCGTCGGCCGAGTCAAGCCGGAACTGAATTTGTACGGACGACAGGGCGTCGAGTTCAATAGCTACAACGATCGCTTCGGCGAATATGGCGCTGTGTGGCGCGGCGTCATCCAACACCGCTACGTCATCGACGAGCTGCGCCGCTACGACTATCAGCTGCTGCTGCTCGACGATCTACCGAACAGCCGGCTGATCATGCATCAGAAGCTGCCGGAGTATCTCGTGGCCGGTCCGCCGATCCTCGCGATCGTGCCGCGCGACTCGGCGGTAGCCGACATCGTCGAGCGCACCGGCACCGGCTATGTCATCCCGACCGATTCCGATTGGGTGGCCGGCATCCGCGAAGTGCTGGAATGCCGTGCGGTCAAGCGACCGGTGCGCAACGAGGCCGAGATCCAACGTTTCGCCTGGCCGACGGTGCGCGCGCAATGGGCCGAAGTGCTCGGTTTGTGACTCACCCGCTGTTGCAGCGATTCCTGTGGGAGATTCTCCCGATCGCGATGGTCGCGCCGAATCGATCGGAATTCGCGATTAGGAAATTGCTCCGACATATCGAATTGCCGACCCGCCCCACGCCTGTCAAACCAAATCGAACCGCCGCAATGCAATCCGCACGGGTCGCGTCACGTAGTGCAACGCGCGCAACGGCCTCGGCAGCGGCAGAAACGCCTCGTCGGCGTCGTTCGGCGTAATCGCACGCCGCACCCAGTCCAGCCGCAACTGCAGTGCGCTGTCCGCCAGCATTGCTGCATCGCGCCGCTCGGCCGACTTCGTCGCCGCATCGGCGTCCGAGAACAACCGCGCCACGATTTCGGCGCCGAAGATCTGCGCCGGCGCGCTCATCACACAGTCTGCTATCAGCTCCGCCGCGAAGCTCGCGCCGAACAGCCGCCAACAGGTGTTCCCGGCCGCGAGCAGCACGCGTTCGCAGCGCAGCGTGCGTGCGCGCCGCCGCAGCGCTCGCCAACTCTGCGCATCGCACCGCGCCAGCGCCGACGCGATGTCGGCGAGCTGATGCAACGTGGGATTCCAGTGCGTCTTCACCAGATTGATCGCGGCGACGGCCGCGGCATCGATGGCATCGAATGCCGGCACCGGCTCGCCGATCAGTTCGACCGTCGTGCGTGCGCTCCAAAGCGGGCTTTCGTTGAACGGCAGCACCACCGGCGGTATGCCCCAATGCAAGTCCACCATCGTCGTGGACGCGGCCCGGTAGAAGCTGCCCTGGAAGACGTCCTCGTGCATCACCGCACTGCGATAGCCGCCGCTCGCGAGCGCCGCCGCGGCGCGATCCCAGTCCTCCTCGTGCACCAGCAGATCCAGGTCGCCGCTCGGCCGTCGGCCCAGATCACCGTAGAACTGCACGCTGGCGACGGGACCCTTGAAAGCGATCACGTCGATCTGCCGCGCTTCGAGCAGGCGCACGAGGCGCACGAGCTCGGCGGCCAGCAGCACGTTGCGCTGCGCGACCTTGAAGCGCTCTTCCGCCGCGGCGGTGCGAATTCGTTCGGGAACCCCGTGCAGACCGCGCAAGCCGACGTCGAGCCACGGCAACATGCCATGCCGGGTCGCGATGCGCATGAACTCGTTCCACGCCACGCCGATTGGCAACGCCGCGTCGGATACGGCGCGCATGCCCAGCGCGCGACCGGCGCAGATGATCAGCGCGCGCTGCGCGTTGTCAAATGGCGGGGCGATGGAATCGAACACGTGCCGGCTCGCGAGTGGAGTACTGAAGCATTTTCGCAGTGCAGACGGGATTGGCTTCGAACACGGTTCACAGATTCGACGGGCGATTGCGGACGCCAAACGCTTACATTGGGGCGCACGCCGAACGAGGTCGGGCGATAGGTGCGCCATTCACAACTTCGCGAACATTCGGACGTTGCTGGTGGGTAGCGCGACAGCTAGGCTCCGCGGCAACGGTCGGGACACCCAGAGCATGAGCGCTGTTACGCCGTCTCGAGTCCTTCGGGCCGGATGGGGGATGCGTCGCTGACGCGCTCTGGACTGCCTGCAATTGTTGGTCGCGAGCGGCGTTGGCGTGATTCCAGATATGGTCACTGACGAGGTGGGTTTGAACTGCCGTCGGAGAATGGAAGGCAAATTTACGTGGACCGAAGGAACAATTGAATATGTCGAAGCGTTGCGGCGCCGGCTGATGCGCGACGAAGGCAGCGAGCAGCGAACATGACAGTCGACCGAATACATGGTGTTCGACCGAGTGGACGCGCTCGACCCAAGACGATGAACAACGAGCCACCGGTGATTATCGACGCAG
>CAYUMA010000042.1:0-8191 GCA_964445675.1 uncultured Pseudomonadales bacterium
AGCGTCGCCGCCCCACTCGCCAGCGACAGCAGCTGGTGGCCGAGGCAAATACCGAACGTCGGCACGCCCGTCTCCACCAGTTCTGCTATGGCGCGTATCGCATAATCGCACGGCTCGGGATCGCCCGGCCCATTCGAAAGAAATACACCGTCCGGCTCGAGTTCCATTACCTCGGCCGCGGTCGTCTTCGCCGGAACAATCGTCACGCTGCAGCCCCGATCGGCAAGGAGTCGCAGAATGTTCCGCTTGACGCCGAAGTCGTACGCGACGACGCGATACCCATCGCCCGGCGAGGCCGTGTAGCCTTCACCCAGTTGCCAGCTACCGCCCTGCCACGGACGCGCGACGCGACAGGTCACCTCGGCCGCGAGATCCATGCCCTTGAGGCCGGGAAACCGACGCGCCGCCAGCAGCGCCTCACTCGCGTCGAGCCGATCCCCCGTCAGGATGCATCCCGCGAGGGCGCCCTTCGTACGGATCAGCCGCGTCAATCTGCGCGTGTCGATATCGGCGATCGCGACGACGCGTTGCGCGGTGAGAAACTGCGCAAGCGTCATCTCCATACGCCAGCTGCTCGCAAGCACCGGTAGATCGCGAATCACGAGCCCCGCCGCCCACACGCGATCGGACTCGACATCCTCACTATTACATCCGGTGTTGCCTATATGCGGATACGTCAGCGTGATGATCTGACTCGCATACGAAGGATCCGTGAGAATTTCCTGATAGCCGGTCATCGCGGTGTTGAACACCACCTCCCCAACGGCTTGGCCCTCGACGCCTATAGAGGTGCCGCGAAACACACTGCCGTCTTCGAGCGCCAGTAGAGCGGGTGTCAAATTCGCCTTCCCGTTGGGAACCCGTAGTTGCAAAAAAGCGGGGGGAATCGCTTCCCACCCGCTTGCTGTTCTCGTTGGTCGAGGTCCCGCCCATTTTCCGTGTTTATCGGATTGGGCGGCCCGCGCAGGCTGGGCGCGTATTCTAGGGAAAGGCTTCTGTCGTGTCACTCCGAGCGCGGTTCACTCTTGTGTTCAATGCTCGATTCAAACGCGCAGTCCGAGTACATCCTGCATGTCATAGAGACCGTTGCCGCGCCCCGTGAGCCACTGCGCCGCACGCATCGCGCCGGTCGCAAAGTTCATCCGACTCGCGGCGCGATGGGTGATTTCAACGCGTTCACCAACGCCCGCGAACATCACGGTGTGTTCCCCGACGATGTCGCCGGCACGAATCGTCTCGAAGCCGATTGTTTTGCGTTCCCGCACCCCGGTGATCCCCTGCCGGCCATAGATCGCAGATTCGGCGAGATCACGACCCAGCGCCGTGGCCAGAATTTCACCCATCTTCAACGCGGTGCCGGACGGTGCGTCGACCTTGCCGCGGTGATGCGCCTCGATCACTTCGACGTCGACGTCATCACCCATGACCTGCGCGGCCAGCTCGATCAATTTGAAACACAAATTCACGCCGATGCTGTAATTCGGCGCCATCACGATCGGAATGTCGCGCGCGCCGGCTTCAATCGCGGCACGCCCGGCCGCGTCGAATCCGGTCGTGCCGATGACCATCGATTTGCCGGCCGCCCGACAAACGGCCAGCGCGTCGAGAGTCGCAGCGGGCACGCTGAAATCGACCAGCGTATCGAACTGCGCAATCGCATCGTGCATCGACGCGGTGATCGGAACGTCGAGCCGACGGACACCGGCGAGTTCACCCGCATCGGCACCCAGCAGTGACATTCCCGGGCGCTCGAATGCAGCGCCGAGTGTCAACGCATCAATGGAATCTAACGCCTGAACGAGGGTGCGACCCATTCGCCCGGCAGCGCCGGTGATGGCAATTCTGATCATCATGCGACCCACAACGAGGGGTGTGGATTCTACGTCTAGGATTTCAACCCGTCGAAAAAATCCACGACGCCCTTGAACCAGGACGTTTCTTTTGGCGAATGCTGTTCGCCGCCCTGACGCAACACACTGCGCAACTGCTCAAACATCGCCTTCTGTTCGCTATTCAGTTTGACCGGCGTCTCGACGACGACGCGACACATCAGATCGCCGGTCGCGCCACCGCGCACCGGCGCGACACCTTTGCCGCGCAATCGGAACATGCGGCCGGTCTGCGTCTCCGCCGGAATCTTCAACTTGACGCGACCACCGAGCGTCGGTACTTCGAGTTCGCCGCCGAGCACCGCATCGGCGATCGAGATCGGCACTTCGCAAAACAGATCCTTGCCGTCACGCGAGAAGATCTTGTGTTCGCGCACCGCGACCTGGACGTATAGATCGCCCGGCGGGCCGCCGTTGTGCCCCCCCTCGCCTTCACCGCTGAGTCGGATCCGATCGCCGGTGTCGACGCCCGGTGGAATCTTCACCGAGAGCGTCTTGCGACGCTCCACGCGCCCGCTGCCGCCGCAAGATCGGCACGGATCCTTGATCACGGAACCCGCGCCGCGACAGCGCGGACACGTCTGCTGCAGCGAGAAAAATCCCTGCGACACGCGAATCTGGCCCGCACCACCGCAGTCCGCGCATTGCGTCGGTTGCGTCCCTTTGCGCGCGCCGCTGCCGTCGCATTCTTCGCACGCCGCGAGCACGGGCACACGGATTTCGACGGTATCTCCGCGGACTGCTTTTTCGAGCTCGAGTTCGAGCGTGTAGCGCAGGTCGGAACCCCGAGCGACCGAACTGCGCCCGCCACCGCCGCCAAAGATGTCGCCGAATACGTCGCTGAAGATGTCCGAGAAACTCGCTCCGCCCGCGCCGCGCCCGGCCATTCCGTTGGGGTCGACCCCCGCGTGGCCAAACTGGTCGTACGCCGATTTTTTCGCGGGATCCGACAGCACTTCGTAGGCCTCGGACGCTTCTTTGAATTTGCCTTCGGCCGACGGATCGTCCGGATTGCGATCGGGATGGAATTTCATAGCGAGCCGGCGATAGGCCTTTTTGACGTCGCCTTCGGCAGCGTCCCGAGCGAGGCCCAACACGTCGTAATAATCTCGTTTCGCCATGACTCTCTCTACAAATCGGACACGAGGAATCGCTCAATAAACAAAAGGCGCAAGCTTAAGCAAGCTTGCGCCCGAAGGGATCCGTCAGCGCTGAAATGTTACTTCTTCTCGTCGTCCTTGACCTCTTCGAATTCGGCATCCACGGCGCCATCTGCGGCCGGCTTGCCATCGGCCTGTGCGCCCGCACCCGCCGCCGTCGCGTCGGAGTAGAGCTTCTGCGCCAGCGCCGCCGATGCCTCGTTCAACGCCTCTATCTGCTTCTCGATGGCCGACTTGTCTTCGCTCTTCAGCGCTTCTTCGAGCGCCTTCGCGGCAGACTCGACGCGCTCTTTTTCCGCATCGGTCGCCTTGTCGCCGGCGTCCTTGACGGCCTTGCGAGCGGCGTGGATCAAGCCATCGGCTTGGTTGCGCAGCGTCACCATTTCCTCGAATCGGGCGTCTTCGTCCGAGTGTGCCTCGGCATCACGAACCATTTTGTCGATTTCAGCTTCGGACAGGCCGCTCGACGCCTTGATGACGATCGACTGTTCCTTCCCGGTCGCCTTGTCTTTGGCCGACACGTTCAGAATGCCGTTGGCGTCGATGTCGAAGCTGACTTCGACTTGTGGCATGCCGCGCGGCGCGGGCGGTATGTCGGCCAGGTCGAAGCGACCGAGCGACTTGTTTTGCGACGCCTGCTTGCGCTCGCCTTGCAGCACGTGAATGGTCACCGCCGTCTGATTGTCATCGGCGGTGGAGAACACTTGCTGTTTTTTCGTCGGGATCGTCGTGTTTTTCTCGATCAGCACGCTGCGCACGCCGCCGAGCGTCTCGATGCCGAGCGACAGCGGCGTAACGTCGAGCAACAGCACATCTTTAATGTCGCCGGACAACACCGCCGCCTGAATCGCCGCGCCGATCGCCACCGCTTCATCGGGGTTGACGTCTTTGCGCGGTTCCTTGCCGAAGAAATCCTTGACCCGCGCCTGGACGAGCGGCATCCGCGTCTGGCCGCCGACGAGAATCACTTCATCGATGGCGGCGATCTTGAGGCCGGCGTCATCCAACGCCGTCTGACATGGCGCAATCGTCCGCTCGACGAGCGACTCGACGAGCGATTCCAGCTTGGCGCGCGTCAACTTCTGCACCAGGTGCTTCGGACCCGATTTGTCGGCCGTGATGTACGGCAGATTCACTTCGGTCTGCTGGCTCGACGACAACTCGATCTTGGCTTTCTCACCGCCTTCTTTCAGGCGCTGCATTGCGAGCGGGTCGCCGCGCAGATCCATTCCGTTGGCTTTTTTGAATTCGTCGGCCAGATAGTCGATCAGCGTCTTGTCGAAGTCTTCGCCACCGAGAAACGTGTCGCCATTCGTCGACAACACTTCGAACTGTTTTTCGCCGTCGACGTCGGCGATTTCGATGATCGAAATGTCGAACGTGCCGCCGCCGAGGTCGTATACCGCGATCTTCGAATCGCCACGGTGTTTGTCCATGCCGTAGGCGAGGGCGGCCGCGGTCGGCTCGTTGATGATCCGCTTCACGTCGAGTCCGGCGATCCGCCCGGCATCCTTCGTCGCCTGCCGCTGCGAGTCGTCGAAGTAGGCGGGCACCGTGATCACCGCTTCGGAGACCGTCTCACCGAGGTAGTCCTCGGCGGTCTTCTTCATTTTTTTCAACACTTCGGCGGAGATCTGCGGCGGCGCGAGCTTCTGGCCCTTGACGTCGATCCACGCGTCGCCGTTTTTCGCCTCGCGAATCTTGTACGGCACCATGTCCATGTCTTTCTGGACGACTTTGTCCTTGAACTTGCGGCCGATCAGACGCTTCACCGCCGACAGCGTGTTCGTCGGATTGGTGACGGCCTGGCGCTTCGCGGATTGCCCGACCAGGATCTCGCCTTCGTCCGTATAGGCGATGATCGAAGGCGTCGTGCGATCGCCTTCAGAATTTTCGATGACCTTGACGTCTTTGCCTTCCATGACGGCGACGCAGGAGTTGGTCGTCCCGAGGTCAATGCCGATTATCTTGCCCATCTGTGCCCTGCTCCATTCATTGCCCGCATTCCCGGGCGGTCGATGTCCGCTATATTGGCGCTCGCCGCGAAACTTCAACCCGCCTTAGCGACGATCACCATCGCGGGCCGCACCAAGCGGCCATTCAACGTGTAGCCCTTCTGCAGCACCTGCAGAATCGATCCGGGTTCGGCGCTCGCGCTCTCGAGCATCGTCACCGCCTGATGCAGCTTCGGATCAAACGGCTCACCGACCGGGTCCAGTTGTTTGAGGTCCGCTCGCGCGAGCGTATCGAGGAACATTTTCAGAGACAGTTCGACACCGTCGGCAATGGCGGCCACCGGCCCGTCCGCCGCAACCGCGCGTGCGGCTTCGACCGCGCGTTCGAGGCTGTCGACAACGGGCAGCAAACTGCTCGCGAAGCGTTCGAGCCCGAACTTGTGGGCGTTTTCGACATCGCGCTGTGCACGCCGGCGCACATTTTCGGTCTCGGCGGCCGCTCGCAGCGTCTGTTCACGCGCTTGCTCGGTCGCGCGGCGCGATTCTTCGAGCGCCGCAGTCAGGGCCTCCACGCTCAATCCGGCCCCGGATACATCGTTCTCGACGGTCGTGTCAGGGGACATGGCTTCGGGGTCCGTTGGGTTGCCTGCGGACATGGGAAATTGAATCTCCTGCTGACACGATTCCCGATAATGGGGACGTGATCCGATATTCCAAGTTCCGGAACGAGTACCGCGTCCCATCACTAAGCACGGCGAATGCCGTGCTCTTGTAGCGAGTTCAGCTGTGATCGAGAGCGGCGCCCAGCACCCGCGCCGTCACGTCGACGATCGGGATGACCCGCTGGTACGCCATCCGCGTCGGGCCGATCACACCTAGCACCCCTGCGACCCGGCCATTCACGCGATAAGGCGCTGTGACCACGCTGTAGTCGCCGAGCACGTCGTAGCCCGACTCATCGCCAATGAAGAGCTGGATACCGTCGGAATCGAGGCACCGATCGAGCAAATGGAGGATGTCGCGCTTGCGCGAAAACGCATCGAGCAGCTTGCGCATCGCCTCGGAATCACTGGGCGCGCCGAGCAGATTCGTTTCGCCGGCCACGATATAGCCTTCCGACGCCGAGGCGTCGGTCGCCGCGACGTCGAATACCTTGGCCGCCATGTCGAGCGTCAACTGCATCATCCGATCGACCGACACCTTGTCGCGATGCATGGCCGCGATCAGCGCCGTGCGAATGTTCAGCAACGATTCACCCGCGAATTCGCGGTTGATGTAGTTGGCAGACTGCACGAGCTCGGCTTCGCTGAACTGCCGCTCGGTGTGGATCACACGGTTCTGCACGTCGCGTTCGTTGATCACGAGGATCACCAATACCCGATTGGCCGTCAGCGGCAGAAATTCCACCTGACGCAGGCAGACCTGTTCGGTTCGCGGCAACGTCACAACGCCGGCCATACGACTGATCTCAGCCAGGAGGCCCGAGGCGAGTTCGACGAGCCGCGCGGGTGCGAGGTCCGGATTGAGGCCATCGCGCAGCATCTGCACGCTGCCGCGCGCAAGCGGTTGCACCGACAACAGGCTATCGACGAAAAACCGCAGCCCGAGGTTGGTCGGGATCTTTCCGGCCGATGTATGCGGCGAGACGACGAGGCCACGCGCTTCGAGCTCGGCCATGATGCTGCGCACCGTCGCCGGGCTGACATCGATGCCCGGCTGCGTCGCGAGCGTCTTCGACGCAACCGGCGTGCCCTCGGCCAGGTAATGCTCCACGAGCATCTTCAGCAGTCGCTGCGCTCGCTCGTCAATTCCTTCGTCTGACCTTTGCTGTCGCTTCACGTTGGCAGAAACGCATTTACCCTGATCGACGCCGACACCTAAAATGGCACGAATGCTGAGCGAAACCAACTCAGCCGGTCCGCGCAGGATTTCAACCGCGTCATGCTAACTCGATTGTCCGTCCGCGATTTTGCGCTGGTGCGCGAAGTGGACGTGACATTCGAGCGGGGATTGACCGTTCTCACCGGTGAGTCGGGCGCGGGTAAATCGATTCTGCTCGGCGCGCTGGGACTTGCACTGGGTGATCGCGCGTCGGCCGCGGCGGTGCGTCCATCGGCCGATCGCAGCGACGTAGCCGCGGAATTCGATGTCGACGGTAATCCGCGCGCAATCGAGTTCCTCGGCGCGCGCGGTCTTGATGATCCGGATGCTCCGAACCGCTGCGTGCTGCGTCGAATCATCAATCGGGAAGGCCGCTCGCGCGCCTTCATCAACGGCGCGCCCGTCACCCTCAACGACCTCGGCGAACTGGCTGGCACGCTGATCGACATCCACGGCCAGAACGAACATCAATCGCTGCTGCGCCGCGACGTGCAGCTCGATCTGCTCGATCACTACGCGGGTGTCGAGGCCATCACCGTTCGCGTGCGCGACGCGCATCGAACCTGGCGCCGCGCGGAGGATCAGCTCAACGCGCTCGAGGCGCGCGCAGAGCAGTCGCGCGACCGCCGGACGTTGTTGGAGTACCAGCTCGGCGAACTCGCAGAACTCGGCGTCGCCGACGGTGAATACGAAGATCTACACGGCCGCTTCAGGCGATTGTCGAAAGGGCAGGACATCCAGACCCGCGTTGCCGCGGCGCTCGCCGCGCTCACCGGCGAGACCGAATCGGGTGTCGATGAAATCGGGCGCGTCGCGACAGCGCTGGCGGGGATCGACGATGCGCACCCGGCGCTCGAAGCCGCGCGCGCGCTGCTCGACACCGCGCTCACGCACCTCGACGAAACGACGCGCGAGCTGCGGCGCTACTTTGAAGACCTCGCGTCGGCGCCGGACGAACTCGCCGCGCTCGAGTCACGCCTCGACCGCATGACGCAGCTCGCGCGCAAGCACCGCGTACGCCCGGAGCTGCTGGCGCAGCGCCACGGCGAACTCAGCGCCGAACTCGACGCGCTACGCAGCGACGGCACCGACATCGATTCGATTCGACACACGCTGGCAGCGGCGCAAGTCAGCTATCGATCCAGCGCAACGGAACTGTCGGCCAAACGGCGTCGCGCTGCGCGCAAGTTCGCGCGCGATGTCAGCGCGCACCTTGAGAGTCTCGGCATTCCCGGCGGCAGCCTCGAACTCGTCTTCACCGACACCGAGCACGAGGGCGGCCTCGAGTCCGTCGACTACCACATCG
>CAYUMA010000043.1:0-3323 GCA_964445675.1 uncultured Pseudomonadales bacterium
CGCGGGTCCGATGGCAACAGGCAAACAAGGCGTCGGTCTGCTGTCGGTGGCCGGCGTCGACAATACCGGCGTCGAGCGCACGTGGGGCTGGGCCGAAGAAGCGGCCGCGGAATCGGGTCGCAAGGCGAGGGCGGCGAAGAAGGGGTAGGACGCACTGCCAGCGGCGCCCCAGTCGACCTGTTGGCGATCAGGGCTTCCGCGAGCGGCTTTCGTCGAAGCACGCGTTGCTGATCGCGAGTGGGCCACTTACTGCAATTTCCAGATAGCTTCACCAGTTGTTCCGCCTTGTGCAATTGGTTTCCTCGCTAACAGGCCCTCAGGGCTGCGCCATTCTGCGCAGCATGTGTCCGGCAACGATCGCGCCGTGGGTGTTCTGCAGAAAGTGCCCCGCATCCTGAACGGCATCGAAGCTGGCTTGCATCCGGCCCGCCCATTGGCGGCCCCAGGTTTCCGTGAACACGTCGTCAGCACAACCCCAGATGAAATTGACGGGCTTGTTCCACCCGAGCAGCGCGCGGTAGTGGTGCGTCTGCGCGGCGCCGTTGCCGTTGTCGTAGCTGTCGAACGGAATCGACAGCGGGAATCGGCGCAGGCCGTTGTAGGCGTCGTCGGGTAGATCTCGAAACGGCGCGGAGAAACCCTCGTACATCTGCGCCGCGAGACCCGTGAACTCCGGCCGACGACCTTGCGTCAGCGCCGGAAAGATGACGTCGGGTCCGGCCAGTCTCGCGCTCAACACCATCAGCAACGCGATGTTCGGTCGATCGCGGCAGAAGATGCCGCCGTCGTGCCAATTCTTGTTCCAGTTGCGAATTCCATCGGTGTACTCGTACTCGGGATGATGCAGCCAGGTATTCATGATGATCAGCCGGTCGAACCGCTCCGGCATCATCACCGCCTGCGCCAGTCCGATCGGACCGCCCCAGTCCTGACACACCAGCGTGACGCGTCGCAGATCGAGCGCGTTGATCAGCGAGGTCAGTATCTCGACGTGTCGGGCAATCGTGTACCAGTGAATGTCGGTGGGCTTGTCGGAGCGGCCGAAGCCAATGTGATCGGGTGCGATGCAGCGGTAGCCGGCGCAAACCAGTACCGGAATGATGTCGCGGTAGAGATAAGACCAGGTTGGCATGCCGTGGAGCAGCAACATGACCGGCCCGTCAGAAGGACCGACGTC
Source organism: uncultured Pseudomonadales bacterium (assembly GCA_964445675.1). Classification (GTDB taxonomy): domain Bacteria; phylum Pseudomonadota; class Gammaproteobacteria; order Pseudomonadales; family Azotimanducaceae; genus DATJGR01. The sequence goes on from CAYUMA010000043.1 coordinate 1,178, forward strand.
CACGTAGTGCATCCTCAGGTCCTGCCATGGGTGAAAGCGCGGCGAATATTCGAAGTTGGTCAAGTTCGCGAAGTTCTCGTCGGGTGTGCGGATGAACTGTGTCACGTGCTTCTCCGGGTTTGATCGATGGTCGGGTCAATGGCGCCCCGAACATGCTGCGTGTACTTGCGATCGGCGGCCGCGTTGGCGGATGTCCCTTCGCGCAGCAGATTGGTGACGACAATCGCGTGTTCGCCGTACGCCCGCGCCAGCGGAACAACCAGAGGAAACGCCAAGATGTAGAACGCGATCAAGGCCGCGCCCGCGCTCCCACATCGATTTACGTGTCATCGAGGTTTGTCTTTCTTCGCATCTAGGGCTGGAAAAGCGTTCTCAAGCGATCGCGCGAAGTTTGCATCATGTCGGATCCTGTCCAACAAGCTTTGCGTGTCGATCTCAAAAGCCAGGGGACGCCGCAGCCTGGTACAAGTCCACCGGTAGGTGGTCGCCTAGCGCGCCGAGCGCCACGCCGACGATCGGCAGCGCCGTCGCGGTCATCGAGGTTGCCAACCGGTTCCGGTCGCGCAATGCGACCTTCGGCTAGTGTAGTGTTTCATTCTTGATGGAACTTTAGTATTGCCTGCTGTTCCAATGTTCTACTACGAGTGGAACGTGGGGAACAGGAATGCGAAGTGCCGTTGAGATTGTGCTGACGGACGAGGAACACGCTGAATTGACGAGACTGGCGCGTTCGAAGGTCACGAGTGTGCGGTTGGCGCAGCGCGCCCGCATCATTCTGTTGGCGGCTCAGGGTCTGACGAACAAGGAAATTGCCGTGCGACTCGATGTGGGTCGGGTGCAGGTTTCGCGGTGGCGCGAACGTTATGCTGAAGCGAGACTTGCGGGAATCGAGCGCGATCTGCCGCGCGGAGCGCCGCCGGTCAAGATCGATGTTGCTCGGCTGGTGGCGCTGACCACGCAGAGCAAACCAGAGGTAGCCACGCACTGGAGCACACGCACCATGGCGCAGGCGTTGGGCGTCAGTGCCGCCAGCGTCTCGCGGCATTGGCGCGCCAACGGCCTGAAGCCCCACCTGGTCCGTGGCTTCAAGGTGTCGCGCGATCCGAAGTTCGTCGAAAAGCTCGAAGACATCGTCGGACTGTATTTGTCGCCACCCGAACATGCGTTGGTGCTGTGCTGCGATGAAAAGAGCCAAGTGCAGGCATTGGATCGCACACAGCCGGGGTTGCCACTGAAGAAGGGCCGGGCAGCTACCATGACACACGACTACAAGCGAAATGGCACGACGACGCTGTTCGCCGCACTCAACGTGCTCGACGGCCAAGTCATCGCCCAGTGTCAGCAGCGCCATCGTCACGGCGAGTGGCTGAAGTTCTTGCGCCAGATCGATCGGGAGACACCCAAGGACAAGATGTTGCACCTGATCTGCGACAACTACGCCACCCATAAACATCCCGTCGTCGAGGCATGGCTCATCAAACATCCGCGCTTCACTATCCACTTCACGCCCACCTCGGCCTCATGGTTGAACATGGTCGAGCGGTTCTTCCGTGACATCACCGAGCAGCGACTACGTCGCGGTGTGTTCACCAGCGTGCCCATGTTGGTTGCCGCCATCGACCAATACATCGTCCATCACAACATCAAACCCAAGCCGTTCATCTGGACAAAAAGCGCTCGGGACATCCTGCAAAAGGTCATCCGCGCCAATCACCGCTTAAGTTCTAAACAGAATGCAACACTGCACTAGCGGGTCAGCGCTTTCGCTTGCGCGACGAAGCCCCGGTTCCACGTCGGACTCACCGTCAGTTCGTTGATACACACATGCGGTGGCATCTGCGCGATGAACGCGATGATCTCGCCGCAGTCCTGCGCCTGCAGCATCAGCGCCTTCTCTTCGGCCGTGACAGGAATCGGCCGGCTGTCGAGGATCGGCGTGGCGACCTCGCCCGGACACAGCGCGCACGCGCGAACGCCGTGAATACCCGCCTCCATGTTGAGGCTCTCGGTCATCGAGTTCATCGCGTGCTTCGCCGCGGAATAGGCGGGTCCCGTCAGGATGCCGGTGTATTTGCCGGCCCATGACGACACGTTGATGATCAGGCCATCGTGTTGCGCGACCATCGTCGGCAATACCGCTTTCGAG
>CAYUMA010000044.1:0-2181 GCA_964445675.1 uncultured Pseudomonadales bacterium
GGTTTCAAATTCACCGGCAGTCTCGACGTACTGCGCAATCCCGCCGACGACCACACGAAGGTGGTCTTCGATCCCGCGATCCGGGGTCAGACCGACAAATTCATCGCGCGATTCGTCAAGCTGCCGGCAACATCCCCTTGAACTGGTCGTTCAGGGGGGCGTAGACTTCGCGCCTTCACGCACCGACATGACTCCGCAGCCGCGGTTTTTGTCGTGAAATAAGAGGCTACACATGCAGCTCATCGACATCGGTACTTACACGCGCAGGTGAGCTGCTCGAGCTGATCCGAGTTCCGTAACGAACGCCCGGACCAACCCAAAGCCCGCTCACCGTTTGGCGAGCGGGCTTCTTTTTTTCATCGCATCCATCGAACCCGCTCCAATCGAAAACGATAGGGAAGCTCCGATTTTGTCGGAATTTCACTCAGACACCCGGACGTGTCACGGAGTAGGACGCAGTTATGGCACACGGTAAACACGACAATCTCTGGGCCATCACCAGTGGCCAGCGCGCGCGCTATGTCGGCGCAATCGTCGCGATGGCGTTCGCGAATGTCTGCATGTTCGGCGCGCCGTTGATCGCGAAATTTGCGATCGACGTCGTCGTTGCGAGGGACGTCACGATTGGCACGCCGCTGCTGGTCGCGCCGTCGACGTGGCTCGAAGCGACGTTCGGTTCGCAGAACGCGTTCCTGTGGTATCTGTGGCTGTCGGCCGCACTCGCGGTCGGCGCGACGGGCGTCGGCGGACTGTTCCAGTTCCTGCGCGGGCGCTGGGCTGCGATCGCGTCGGAAGCGATCGTCAAACGCCTGCGCGAAACGCTGTACCGGCATCTGCACGATATGCGCGCGGGGTTTTACGACGACGCCGACACTGGCGACCTGGTGCAGCGCTGCAGCTCCGACGTCGAGACGCTGCGGGTGTTCCTATCGAGCGACGTCGTCGAGATCGGTCGCACGCTGCTGCTGATCCTCACGGTCATGCCGATTCTGTTCTGGCTCGACACACAACTCGCGTGGGCATCGTTGTGCCTGATCCCGTTCATCGGCGCGTTTGCGTACATCTTTTTCTACAAGGTGAAACAGGTCTTCCAGATCACCGACGAAGCCGAGGCCGAGATGACCGGCGTGCTGCAGGAAAACCTGACCGGCATTCGTGTCGTGCGCGCGTTCGCGCGACAGGAATACGAGATCGATAAATTCGGCGAGAAGAACCGCAGCTTCCGCGACCACAACAATCGGTTGATCCGGTTGATGGGCTGGTATTGGGGCACGGCCGATTTCTTTTCGCTGACGCAGATCGGCATCGTGTTGATGGCCGGCGCGATGGCGATCATGGACAACCGCATCTCGGTGGGCACGCTGTTCGCGTTCCTCACGTACGTCGGCATGATCATCTGGCCGGTGCGCCAGCTCGGGCGCGTGTTGACGGACTCGGGCAAGGCAGTCGTGTCGCTGACACGCACGAACGAGATCCTCAATCATCCCGAAGAAACGCTGGAACCGACGCCGAGCAGCGGCCGCGCCGACGGCGAGATCCGCATCGAACAACTGACGTTCGGCTACGACCCCGCGCGCCCGGTGATCAAAGATCTGACGCTCCACATTCGTCCCGGCGAGACGGTCGCATTCGTCGGCGCGCCGGGTTCGGGCAAGTCGACGCTGATCCGGTTACTGCTGCGGCTCTATCCGTACGAGCACGGCTCGATCACGCTCGATGGTCACGAAGTGCGCGACGTCAACCGCCACTGGTTGCGGCATCAGATCGGCGTCGTGCTGCAGGACCCGTTCCTGTACTCGCGCAGCATCGCGGCCAACCTGAAGGTCGGTCGCCCGGACGCGCCCGACGCGGACGTCGCGGCCGCGTGTGTCGACGCCGCGATTGCGGAGTCGATCCTCGAGCTGCCTGACGGTTACGACACGCTGGTCGGCGAGCGCGGCGTGACATTGTCCGGCGGTCAGCGGCAGCGGCTCGCGTTGGCGCGCGCGCTGCTGAAGCAGTCGCGGGTGCTCGTCCTCGACGACTCACTGTCGGCCGTCGACACCGACACCGAAGGACGCATCCTCGCGGCCTTGCACGCGCGTCGCGGCCGGCACACGACGCTGATCATCGCGCATCGATTGTCCTCGGTGGTCGATGCCGATCGTATCGTCGTGCTCGAGGCCGGACGTTGTGTACAAC
>CAYUMA010000045.1:0-3485 GCA_964445675.1 uncultured Pseudomonadales bacterium
GGCGGTCCTCGAAATCGACGAACGCCGAACCGTTGCCAACGGCCGCCTGTGCAACGGCCGCCTTGGCGCCGGCTCGCCGACGCGATTTCGCGGGACCTTTTCTCATGCGGCCCTCTGGTGCGGACCGTCAGAGCGATACGCCGCGATCCAATCGTGCTGGCCGCTCGGCGTTTCGTGCGCATTGAATTCGCGGAACTGCTCGGGCCCGATGCCGAGCCGTTGCAGGTACGCTTTGACGTGCTTGCGCGCGATCCGAACCCCCTGGTCCGCGCCGTAGAACTCATGCAAACGCGCGATGTGATGCGCCGCGATTGCGAGTACTTCGTCGATCGAACGCGCGCGCGGGGCGCGACCCGTTGCGAGTGCCATCGCGATATCGCCGGGCAACCACGGTGCCCCGAGCGCCGCGCGGCCGATCAGCACGCCGTCCGCGCCGGTATACGCGAGTACCCGCCGCGCCTGTTCGACGCTGTCGATATCACCGTTGGCAAACACCGGTACCGAAACCGCCGCCTTGATCGCAGCGGCGGTGTCGTATTCGACGGCACCGACGAAACGGCAGGCGCGTGTGCGACCATGAACCGCGATCGACGCGACGCCCGCGTCTTCGGCGATTCGCGCGATCGTGACGCCGTTGCGCTCGTCGGGCGACCAACCGGTGCGGATCTTGACTGTCACCGGAATCCCTGGCGGGACCGCCGCAACGGCCGCGCGCAGGATGCGTGCAACCAACGCTTCATCGCGCAACAACGCCGAACCCGCGGCCTGATTGCACACCTTCTTCGCCGGGCAGCCCATGTTCACGTCGATGATCTCGGCGCCCGCGTCGGCTTCGCGGCGCGCGGCTGCCGCAATCCACTCGGGATCGGCGCCGGCGATCTGCACCACGTGAGGGCGCGCACCGGTGACCTGCTCACGGCGCAAGCGCGACGTCCGGCTATCCCACAGTTGCGGACTGACGCTCGTCATCTCGGCGACGACCAAGCCAGCGCCAAGCTCCCAGGCGAGCTCGCGAAACGGTTTGTCGGTGACGCCGGCCATCGGCGCCAGTACGACGCAGTTACGCAACCTGTGTGTGCCGATGGCAACCAAGCCGTGCTCGTCGTACAAAAAAAGGGGGAGCCATGATAGCGCCGCGAACGCTCGGCGCAATCGCTTGCGCTAACGAACTCTCAACGATCCCTTCGACGATCTCGGCACGATCGCGTCAACGAAAGACGAGCACGTAGTTGACCGCTTCATTGCCCGGATCACTGATCTGAAACGCGATGTGGATCGGCGTCAGCGACGCCATCATCGAAGCGCCTGCGAGCTCTCCCGCGAGATACTCTTCAGGTCGATACCGCCGCGCCGCGATCAGGCTTCCGCTCAACGACGAAAAGCGCAACTCGATCACCGGAAACGGTTGTGGAAACGGCGCCTGATTCACGACCACCGCATCGACCAGCAACATCCCATGCACGTCGGGATGCGAGCGTACGACGAGATTTTTCGAGTAGATCGCTGCGAGCGAACGCATCACCGGCAACTCGCACTGCAGCCGCTGGCACAGCCACTCGTAGACCGGGCGGAACTGCGGATCTTTCGCCCACGCGTCGAACTGAAAATACAACACCTGCCCGGTGAGCAACGCGACGCCCAGCAGCGCAGCGAAGGGCACCCACCAACGCCGGCGACGCCGCAGCGGCCGCTTGATCAGCTCCTCCGGATCGAGTTCGAGCGCCGCCGCGGCGGTCGCGGCGCGCGTCAGTGGCAGATCCGTCTGGGCTGCACGCAGGCGCGCCCGGCGCGGCACCGCGGCCCCTGCGGCAGCCTCCGTTTGCGGCTCCGATATCTCGTCCGCGCCAGGCGCGAACGCGACGGACTCCGCGACGTCCTCGGCTTCAGGCGGGGCGTCTTCGATCGCGTCCGCCAACACATCTGCGCTGGCGCGGGCGACGGTCGATGACTTCAGCTCGTCGCTTTGAGTGACAGCAGCCACGTCGGCGTCGGCTCTCGACGGCTCGACGCGCAATTCTTCGAGCAGCGCATCGAGCGCTTCATTCGCACTCTCGCCCGGACGCAACCGTGCGCCAGAACCGAGTACCAGATGATCGTGGCCGGTGAACACCGACAGGCACGCGCCGCAACGCACACGCCCGGCCGCGACTTCGAGCTGCGCTTCGCTCACGCGAAAGCGCGTCCGACACGTCGGGCACTGCGTGATCAACGGTTCCAGCGCTTCTTCAGCCACCCGTCTTGGTTCCTTGCACCATCACCCACGACTCACGCAACTGAGCCTTCGCAAATTGAAACTCGGGATAGTGCAGTTGTACCTCGTCGAGTTGCTGCGCCAGCATGCCCGACATCACCAGCATCCCTCCCGGCTTGGTCAATGCGCTCAACACCGGCGCGAGCATCACCAACGGACCTGCGAGTATGTTCGCCAATACGATATCGTGCGGCGTGCGCGACAGCGCGTCCGGCGCGACCACGCTGAGGCGTTCCACACCGATGCCATTGTAGGTGGCGTTGTCGAGCGTCGCGAGGCGCGCCTGCGGATCGTGGTCGACCGCGACCACAGCGGCAGCGCCGAGCAGCAGCGCCGCGATTCCCAGGATGCCCGAGCCCGCACCGTAGTCGACGACGGACGCGCCATCCAGTCGGGCACGCGCGAGCCATTCGAGGCACAGCGCCGTCGTCGCGTGCCCGCCGGTGCCGAACGCGAGCCCGGGGTCGAGGCGCAGCACGACGCCGTCACGCGGAGCTTGCGGGGCGTCGCGCGGCACGATCCACAGCCGCCCGCCGAAGCAATGATCGATCGCGAAGTCGCGCCACGTCTGCGACCAATCCGCGTCTGCGACGAACTGCACATCGAGTTGCGCGCGTTCGAACTGCGCGCCGAGTCCGACGACCAACGCGGTTCTGAGCGCGGCGACATCGGTGTCGAGCGGGAACAACGCGGCCAGTTCGACGTGCGGCCACAACGGCGTTTCACCGGGTCCGGGTTCGAGGACCGGTACGTCACCTGCGTCCGTCACCGTGAGCGACTGGGCGCCGGCGTCGAACAATGTGTGTGACAGGCGATCGACGTGATCTGCGGACATCGACAGCCGGACACTCAGCCACACAGTGAGCTACTCGATGCGGAACAGCGGGGCGCCGGTCTCGACCGGCAGACCATCCTCGGCGGTGACCTCGACAATCCGTCCGGCGCGCTCGGCTTCGATCTGGTTCATCATCTTCATGCTCTCGATGATACACAGCACGTCCCCGATCGCGACCGTCTGACCCACGCGCACGAACGGCCGCTCACCGGGCGCCGGCGCGCAGTAGAACGTTCCCGTCAGCGGCGCGCGCACGACAAAGCCACGCGCGACGCGTGGCGCGGATCGCGCCTGTGTCGAATCGTTGTCAGGGTATCGTTGCGCGGCCGCGGGGGTCGGCGCGAGCGGGCGCGCGATGCGAATCGACTCCTCGCCGTTGCGCACTTCGAGCTCGGAGAT
>CAYUMA010000046.1:0-2397 GCA_964445675.1 uncultured Pseudomonadales bacterium
CTACGGCTGTCCGAGCGCGCGTCGACCATCTGCTCGAGGAACTCGGCGCTGGCTGCATCGAGCCAGTGCAGATCCTCGATCATCGTCACCATCGTCTGCGTCTCGCTGACGTTCTGGATCACCTGGCGCATCACGGCGAGCAACTGGCGCTGGCGCGCCTCGGGATCGAGTCGCGGTGCCGGACGCTGTGGCTCGGCAACGCCGAGGAAGTCGAACAACAGCGGCAGCGCGTCGGCAAAGGCCAGATCGAGCAGCACCATGCGGCCGGCGATCTTTTCGCGCGCGCTGCGGTCGTCGTCCTGCGAGGTGATGCCGAAGTAGGCCCGGAACAGCTCGAGGATCGGCAGAAACGGGACGTTCTTGCCGTGCGCGACGGCGCGCGCCTCGAACACGCGCATGCCGCGCGCGCGGCAACGCTCCAGGAATTCGAAGCACAGGCGGCTCTTCCCCGTGCCTGCATCGGCGACGACGCCCACGACCTGGCCGTTGCCGGCACTGGTCTGTTCGAGCGCATCCTCCAGCGTGCGGATATCGGCGGCGCGTCCGACGAAACGCGACAGACCGCGGGCACGCGAGATGTCGAAGCGCGTGCGCGCAGCGCCGAGGCCCGTGAGGCGATGCACGTGCACTGGCTCGGCGGCTCCCTTCACACGGAACTCACCGAGATCTTCGAAGGCGAAGTAGCCGCCGGCGAGCGCCACCGTCGCCGCCGTCACGCAGCAGCTGTCCGGCAGCGCGAGCGACTCCATTCTTTGCGCGAGCCCGACGGTATGCCCCTGCGCGGTGTAGTCCATGCGCAGGTCGTCGCCGATCGAGCCCACCACCACGTCGCCCGAGTTGATGCCGATACGCGTCGAGAAGGCGACGCCGTGCTCGCGCATCACCTCGGTCGCGTAGCGCGCAAGTGCATCACGCAGATGCAGCGCCGCATAACACGCCCGTTGGGAATGATCCTCGTGCGCGATCGGCGCACCGAACAGCGCCATGATGCCGTCGCCGGTGTACTGGTTCACCGTGCCTTCGAAGCGGTGCACGCCTTCGGTCAATATCTCGAAGAAACGTTCGAGGACCTTGTGCCACTTCTCGGGATCGAGCTGTTCGGAGAGTTCCATTGAGCCCTTCACGTCGGCGAACAGCACCGTCACCTGCTTGCGTTCGCCTTCCAGCGCCGAGCGCGACTGCAGGATCTTGTCGGCGAGGTGTTTTGGTGTGTATGTGCGCGGCTCCGGGGTGCGCGCGGGCGCAACGGCCGACAACGGCGCGCGGCACTTGCGGCAGAACTTCGCGGTGGGCCGGTTGCCGGAGCCGCACGCGGCGCAGGCCGCTTCGAGTGGCGCGCTGCATTCCTCGCAGAACAGCGAATCGGCGAGATTGTCGGCGCGGCACTTCGGGCATTTCATCGCGGGCTCCTACGGCCGATCGTGGTCAAAGTCACGATCCCCGCGACTGCTTCAGTCGTGCGACGTACGTGTTCTTCGTTGTGGAGGCAGCGTACCGCCTGCGCGCTGTGGCCAGCAACGCTGAGCCGAGCTCTTGGGGGATGCGGATAGTGCGAATTGCCGGTCGCGTGCGAGGAGGCTTGTGCGATGCTCAGCGTCCCGGCGCGTCGCCCGATCAAGCCGGTTTACGTCAAAAAGTTCGTTCGCCTGGTCGAAGATGGAGTAGCTGAATGAAGCCACCGCGGATCGAATACGCGTTCGAGATTCGTCCCCTGTCGAAGGAAGAAGGGGGCGGATACGCCATTACCTTCCCGGATCTGCCGGGATGTCGCTCGGACGGCGCCACGCCGGAAGGGGCCATCAAGAATGGCCGCGACGCATTGGAGTCCTGGCTTGCTGTGGCGCGTGAGTTCGGCGACAAGATTCCAGGCTCTTTTGCCGCGGTGAGCGGGCGCTTCGTCGAACGAGTTCCCTGGTCGCTGCATGCACAACTCATCGCTCGAGCCAAGGCGGAAGGCGTATCGCTCAATACGTTGATCGTGTCGCTGGTTTCCCACGGTCTCGGGCAGCGCGTCGATCAACCACTAGAGTCCGCTCACGTGACCAAGCGCCGAACCGGACGCGTGTCGAAGAGTACGCGCTGTTCGGCGTAGATATTGCGGCGCTCCTTCAGTCGATCTCCCCGGCAATCGCGGCGGCACGGATCGGTGCACCGATCTCGGTGAACAGCCGGTGTGCCACGCGGTATTCGTTGCGTCGCGCGGCGTCGTCGCCGAGCAGTCGCGCGAGTTCGGCGCGTTCGACGTGAATGAACGGCCGACGGCTCGTCGTCCCGGACGTTTCGATCCATGCGTTGGCTTCGGCCAATGCGGCACGAATTGCATCCGCCGCCTCGCGTCCCAACGACTCACGTAGGGCGCGGATCCGGACGAGCAGCGCCGAGATCTCCAAGTCCCGG
>CAYUMA010000047.1:0-19425 GCA_964445675.1 uncultured Pseudomonadales bacterium
CTTTCCTCTTTTGGTTAGAGCAACTTCTGCTGTTAGAGCAGGAAGGCCAGCGCCGTCGCGATTCCGAGGAACGAGAAGAATCCGGCGACGTCGGTAACCGTGGTCAGCACGATCGTCGAGCTGGTCGCGGGGTCCTGGCCGAGGCGGCTCATCATGATCGGAATAAAAGCGCCGGCGATTCCCGCCACCGTCATCGACGCAACCATCGCGAGACCGATCACGAGCGCAAGGCCCGACGACTTGCTCCACAAGTACACTGCGAGTGCGGTCACCAGCGCGACGCCGAGTCCGTTCAGCAGTCCCGCCAGCATTTCTTTGCGCAGCACGCGTGGCCACGCGTTGACGCCGATCTCGCGCAGCGCGAGCCCCCGCATTGTCACCGCGAGCGCCTGCGCGCCAGAGTTGCCCGATTGGCCGGCGACCACGGGCATCAACACCGCGAGCGCGGTGAACTGCGCGATCGTGTGCTCGAACAGGCCGACGACAGACGCGGCCAGGAATGCCGTCAGCAGATTGAACTGCAGCCACGGATGGCGTTTCTGGATCGCGGTCCACACCGTCGACAACGCGTGCTCGTCCTTGCCCGCGCCGACCATCGTCTGCAGGTCGGACAATGCGTCCTGCTCGACCGCGTCGAACAGGTTCTCGCTGCGGATGAAGCCGGAAAAGCGACCCTGCAGATTCACGACGGGCAAGGCGTTGACGTTGTAACGCCCGATACCGGCGGCGATTTCTTCGCGCGTCGTGAATTCGTCGACGTGCCATTTCACCGGGCGCATCAACGTGCCGATCCGCGCATCCGGCGATGCTGTGATCAAGCTCTGCAGATCGATCGCGCCGACCAGCAGATCATTCGCGTCGACGACGAACAGCGTTCGGGCGAGGCGGGTCTGACAGTGCCGTACGCGTTCGAGACATTGCGCGACATCGGTCTGCGTCGTGATCTGCAGCGGCTGAATTTCCATCAGCGCGGCAGCGGAACCCTCGCGCACGCGCAGGATGCGCTCTGCTTCACGCTGCACGGCCGTGGGCAGCGATGCGATCAACGCTTGGCGGCGCCTTCGTGGAATCGTTCGCAGGCAGCGAAATGCGTCGCGCGGCTCCATCGCCGCGATGACCTGCGCGCGTCGCTCTTCGGAGAACTCTTCGAGCAGACGGCCGGCGGTGTCGGCGTCGAGATGTCGCAGCGCAACCACCGCGCGGTGCAGCGGGCCCGCTTCGATCCACTCGAGCAGCTCGGCTTCCGACTGGCGCGTGAGAACGCTCATCGCGACATCGGGCGCCGCGTGAAGCACTTCGTCGGACAGCATCATGATTGGGATCGACCGCGGCGACGCCCCATCAACGCGACGAGCAGCTGGGCCCACGAACCGATGATCAGTACCGGCAGGTTGAGCGGCCGCGCATTCGCCTCGGCGTCCGTCAGCCGCAGCGCGCGAACGAGATCACCGAGGCGCAACACACCGGCGAAGCGTTCCGCTTCGTCAACGACCGGCAGACTGTCGTGCAGCTGCCAGTCCGGCAGGCGCATCGCGCTGTCGAGCAACAACACGCTGCGCAAGACCGGGCGCTGCACGAGCGGGAGTTCTGCCATCAACTGGGTCGGTGGCGCGCGCGCGACGGTGACGAGCGCGACCTGGCCCGCGTAACCTTCGACGTCGTTGACGAGATAGATCCAGGATTCGCCTTGCGCGCCGCTGTTGCCGATGCGGTTCATGATCGTGCCCGCGGTCTCACCCAGATGGGCGATCAGCGGGTGATCGTCGAGCGCCGACAGCACGCGGTCGCGCGGTAGCACCAACGCGCGCGCAACGCGGGCGCGTTGGCGTTCCGGAAAACCGGCGAGGCGATGATCGCGCACTTCCCGGGAAGCGCCGCGCAACATCCGGATCACGTTGATGTCGACGCCGGCTTCGACGATCGCAGCGTCCCACGGCAGCTGCGGGAGCTCGTTCTGCACGACGTTCAGCCACCAAACCGGGGCGTGGCGCAGCAGCAGCGCGAGGTCGCCGGAATCGCATTCAGCGAGCGCCGCCGCGCGCTCCTCCGCTCCCAGCTTCGCGAGCGCAATGCAGCACGCCGGCGCATCGGCGCGCATCCACGCGTGCATCAGTTCGACGTCGATCGTCATGGCGCGTTGTCCGGTTCTACGAGCAGCGGCCGCGTCGCGAGATAACGCCCCGGCACGTGAATGATGCCGTCCGTACCTTCGACGATGATGCTCGTTTCCGTCACTTCGATGACGCGGCCGCGGATGTTGCCGACGCGGATGCGTGTGCCGGGTCGGATCAACTCGGGAAAGCGGCGCATCGTCATCAGATCCTGGACGAAGCCGACGCTGCCGATCGACAGCGCAACGCCGACGCTCGCGACGAGCGCGATGACGACGCCGACGAGCGCATTGAGGATCCAGCCGACGTAGACGCCGACCAGGTCGAGCGCCAGCACGATCGCCAAGAACAGGATGACGATGTATGTCGTGCGGCGAACCAGGTGTTCGCTGCCGGTGCTGACGACGCGCGCGCTGCGGCCCATCAAATCCTGACCGGCCACACCCAGCAGATGCCCGAGCACGACGACAGCGACCGCGGCGAGAAACGCCGGCCCGTGCACAGCGAGCGTTGCCAGCGCGTCGCCGACCGCGGGTGCCGCCAGCATCCGCACCGTCATCACCAGACCGGCGATCAGCATGCCCCAGAACGCGATGCCGCCCATCACCGCGACGGCGTCGGCGCCGAGATGCAGCCAACGGCGTCCGGCCGCGCGGATCAACGTCCGCAAGCCGTAGCCGCCCAACAACGCGCCGCCGAGCACAGCCAGAGCAGTGTAGGTGATGTCCATTTACGACCGCTCCTTGTTCAACGGACCTTCAGGGGGGCGCCCCACGATCGTAGCGAGCAACCCGCTTGCGCGCTGAGCACTCCACCGCGTTTTGACGTGGTCTTCTAGGCGCGTTTCCGACGCGAGCCCCCTGCGCATTTCGAAGCGCCGCCCTGGCCGTCAGTCGCCGCCGCGCGAAATCAGCAGATCGATCCGGCGATTGCGGACGCGTCCGTCGGCCGTGTCATTGCTCGAGATCGGTCGCGTTTCGCCGTAACCCATCGACGAGATTCGATACGGGGCGAGCTCCATGCTGGCCAACAGATACGCGCGCACCGCGTCGGCCCGGCGTTGCGACAACTCGAGATTGAGTTCGTCGCCGCCGAAGGAGTCGGTGTGACCTTCGACTGTCATCACGGAGTCGTCGAATATTCTGATCGCCTGCTCGACCTTAGCGAGCAGCGCGAGCGCATCCTGCTGGATGGACGCTGCACCGCTGTCGAAGCGCAGCCCGACGAGCCGCAGCACGACCGAATTGCCGGAGCGCAACACCTCGGCTTCGGTCGGAATGAACAACCGCTCGACGGTGACGAGTTGGTCGCGCCGCTCCTGCTGTTCTGCGAGCAACGTGTTGAGCGCGACCGTCTCCTGCGAGACGCCACCGAGCGTCGTCTCGAGCGTCGCGATGCGTTCATCGCGTTCGTCGAGTTCGAGCTTCAGCTGCGCGAGATCGTGTTGTGCACGCTTGACGGCGGCGAGCGTCGCCGCCGCGGTGGAGGCGACACCATTGGTCAAGTCCGGCGTCGTGCCGAGCGCGACTGCGATGTCGACCACCGGTGCTTCTGAGCGCAGCAGCATTTCTTCGAACGAGCGGTCGTCGCTGTTCACGGCCTTGATCTGCGCGGCGAGGTGCAGCGCGTGGCTCGCCTGTTCCTTCGCCTGTCTGGCGAGCAAGCGCGCGCGATCGGTGTCGTAACGGTCCTCGACGATTGCCCGGTCGGCCTCAGCGTACGCGGCGCGCGCCTGTGCCAGCGTCTGCGGCGCGAATTTTTCGACGTTCTCTTCGTCGGCTTGCGCAAGCAGATCGCGCGCGTCGCGCAGGATCGCGCCTCTGATCGCCTCAAGCTCCGCGGTTCGATAGCTCTGCACCGCTTCGAGAGCGTGCGCTTGCAATCTGCCGGAGCGGCCCTGTTCGAGACTGAGCGCGGCTTTTCGAAACTGCGCCTCTGCGTTCGCGTAGATCCGTGGCGCGAGTTTGTCGGCGCCGGCAGATAGCGCATTGCTGCGGCTCGTCAATACCGAGCCGAGGTTGACGCGGCCGAGCCGCAGCGTGTCGGTTGTGCCGGCGAGCGCGGCGCTTGCTTCTTCGATGTATTTGGTCGTCCGCTCCGGCGCGCGATTGCGCGCAAAGTTGTCGCGCGCGCGGTCGTAAGCCTGCGTTGCTTTGTCCCACGCCAGCGGCGCCAGCAACGGCATCTGGTTCTGTCGAGCGGCTTCCATCGCCGCGTCGATTTGCGTGAACGGGGACGCGCTCTCGCTCGCACCGACGGCAAGTCGGGTTGCGAGCAGCAGAACCCCGAGTAACACCCAACGCATAGTCGACTCCCAGATTGATCGGCGCGAACCGGGCGATAGATTACAGTGGAACCGAGCGCAGGAGAATTCGATGACCACGCCACAGACGCTGGCAGAACGTTGAGCGAGTCAACGCAAACAGAACCCGATCCGCACTTGCGCGAGAGCATCCCGTGGATCATGCGCAACGGCGTCGGCATCCAGATCATGGAGACGCTCGCGGTCGGATCGTTCCTGACGGCGTTCGCGATTCAACTCGGCGCGAGCAATTTCACGATCGGCTTGCTCGCGGCGGTGCCGCATCTGTCGCAACTGGCGCAGATCCCGGCGCTGGCGGTCGTAGAACGCGTGCGCAATCGCCGCCGCATTTATTTCATCAGCGGGCTGATCGCTCGCCCTGCGATGTTGATCATCGGCGCCGCCGCATTTGTGCCGAATCCCGACGTCGCGCTCGGCGTGATCGTCTTTGCATTTGCACTGCGTTATGCGATGGGCGCGTTTTTGGGTTGCGCGTGGGGCTCGTGGATGCGCGACCTGGTGCCGGATCGTCTGATGGGCGAAATCTTCGGTGCACGCCAGAAGCGCATGACGTTCATCGGTGCTGTGTTGAGTCTCGTTGCGGCGGGGTTTGTCGATGCGTGGAGCAAGTGGGTGCCGCTGCCGCAGACATATAGCTTCGCGGTGATCTATACGCTTGCGTTTTTCGGTGGGCTCTACGGCGTCTGGTGCGCGCAGAAGGTCTATGAACCGCCGATGACGGCTGCGCCGAGCGAACGGCGCTGGTATCTCGCGCTCGGCATCCCGTTCCGGAACAAGAACTTCCGCCGGCTGCTCGCGTTCCTCGGCAGCTGGAATTTTGCGATCAACCTCGCGGCGCCGTTTTTCACGGTGCACATGCTGAAGCGGATGGACTTGAGCCTCGCACTCGTCGTGGGCCTGGGCACGCTCAGTCAAATGGCCGCGTATCTGATGATTTCACAATGGGGCGCGATCGCCGACCGGTTCAGCAACAAGTCGGTGCTGTCGGTCTGCGCGCCGCTGTTCATCCTGTGCATCTTCGCGTGGACATTCACGATGGTGCCGGATCGGTACGCACTGACGATTCTGCTGTTGATCGCGATCCACATCGCGACCGGTGTCGCCAGCGCCGGCGTGACGCTGGCGTCGGGCAACATCACGTTGAAATTGGCGCCGCGCGGTGATGCGACGGCGTATCTCGCGGCCAGTTCGCTGGTCAATTCATTGGCGGCGGGTACCGCGTCGATGGTCGGCGGTCTGACGGCCGACTTCTTCTTGTCGCGCAAGTTGTCGGTGCTGATGCGTTGGCACAACCCAACTGGCGATGTCGAGATCAACGCGCTCGACTTCGCGCAGTGGGATTTCTTCTTTCTGTCGGCCGCGGTCATCGGGCTTTATGCGTTGCACCGCCTGACGCTCGTGCGCGAGGAAGGTCACGTGAAGGAGGGCGTCGTGCTCGATGCGCTGTTCGAAAGCGCGCGCCGCGGCATGCGCAACCTGTCGACCGTCGCGGGCTTGCGCGCGGCCACGGAGTTCGATTTCGGCGGGTTTTTGCGGCGCCGGCGTAAAAACACGAACGATGAGACCGATAAGGCCGACGAACGCGACAGCGAACTCATCGACTGACGGATCGACCGGGCACACACATCGAGCCTACGCGTGATCGATCCACGGAAACTCGTGGTAGTCGAACCGCCGCTCGATCGTCGGCTTGACCACCGAAAAATACGGCGACAGATCGAAATCGCGTGGCGTGTACGCGGTGTGCGAGCGCACCTTGTAGACCCACTGCGTATTCGAGCCGGCGTCGGCGCGCGACTCGAGGTCGGGCAGGATCGGATAGCGGACGGCTTCGAACGCTTCGGCGATCAGCGAACTGCAGATCGCCTTGGTCGGCTCGCCGCTGCCATACGTGATCAGGTTGCGGCGCCAACGCACCGGAACCGGCGGCGTCGGAAACAGGTAGCGCGCGAGGTCGAGGACGTTCTTCAGGTCGTAGGTATTGCCGATGCGCGCAACGACGAAGTCGATCACGCGCGCGCGATCCTCGCTGCTGAGCCCGACCGGGCGGCAGATGCGAACGTTGGCATTGATGTACTTCGAATACGGTACGGCCGAGACGCCGAACTGGACATCCGCTTCAACCAGCGGCGCCATGGCGCCGTCGCCGACGCAGATCGCCGAATGCGACCACGTCGACTGTGTCAGGTATTTGATCGCAGTGCTGATCTTCGAAGAGCCTTCCACGAGCAGCACGTCGCATGGCTGAATAAAATCGGGCCAGCGCGCTTCGCCCCCGCTGACGACTGTCGGGCGATAGTCTTTGGCCGGCGCGGCGATATAGCGCGCGAGTCGTTGGCCGAGGCCGCCGAGCAACTTGTTCATGCGTGTTTGCGATCAAGATCGGGCCGGACGACGATGTTAACTCCGTCGGTGGCCAGTAGATCGCGCATTGGTTCACGCCGGCGAGCGGCTCAAAGCGCCGGCGCAGCCGGCGCGTGCCTCAATCGAGGTCGGCTGCGAGGCTCGCGCGCAGATCCTCGGGGATCGGGTCGATGTGATACGGCAGCGCGGGGTGATCGATGCCGAGCGCGATCGCGGCACCGGCCTTGACGCCCTCGATGAGCGCAGGCGTCAGATCAAACCGCAGGAAATGCACCGCCGCCGTCTTTTCGTCGTTGCTGCGCGCGAGGTCTTCGTTCGCAATCGCATAAATCGGCTCGCTGGTACCGACGCTGACCCACACACGATGTTCGATGTCGATCATCTGCGCGAGCGCGGCGCGGCGCTCGGCGACATCCTCGTACTCGATCATGAAGGTCGCTTTCCAATTGTGACCATCGGGGATCAACGGGTTGTACGCGGCGATCTCTTCGGCAATGGCGGCAGCTTCGAAGATCCGCTCGACGCGCAGCATTTCCTGGACCTGATATTTCATTGTGATGAAGTCTTCGAAAACCAGCGTCGCGTGCGGACCGAGCGCGACGCGCCGAGACTTCTTGTGCTCGATGACCTCGGCGCGAAAAGCCGGGCGGACCGTCGCGTATTCCTCGAGACCCCAGACCGTCGTGCGATCGAGTTTGCGCATCGTCGTCAGATTCCGTATGCGCGCCGCACGAGGCTGAGCGGATGCTCCGCGCGCGTCAACGAGCCCTTTTGCGCGAGACCGTGCTGGATCATCCGCCCGGCCATCGGACAATCCGACCCATAGTGATCGGCTTCGGCCTGCTCGACGCGCGTCACAACCGGACGCGCGATCTTCATCGCTTTCTCGTAGGTCTCGCTTTTCAGCGCGTACGTGCCGTCGTGCCCCGAACATCGTTCGATCGTGGTGACATGCGTGTCGGGAATCAGCGCCATGAAGTCGCGCGTCTTCGCGCCGATGTTCTGCACGCGTTGGTGGCAGGCGACGTGATAGGCAACTTTGCCCAGGCTCGTCGCGAACGTGGTTTTAGCGAGACCCGCCTTGTGCCGCAGCATCAGATACTCGAACGGATCGAAAAACGCGGCTTTGACGCGCGCCACATCAGGGTCGTTGGGGAACATCAACGGAATTTCCTGCTTGTACATCAGTACGCAGGAGGGGATCGGCGCCATCAGGTCGTAGCCGTCATCGATCGCCGCGAGGAATACCGGCAGGTTGACGTCCTTGAGCTTGGCGACTTTGTCCAGATCGCCGAGTTCGAGCTTCGGCATGCCGCAACAATGCGCATCCTTCAGCAGCCGCACCGAGATGCCGTTGTGATTGAGCACGGCGACCATGTCTTCGACGACTTCCGGTTCGTTGTGGTTGCCGTAGCAGGTCACGTAAATGGCAACCTTCCCGCGGGTTCGATCGGTGGGTTGCGCCGCGCTGTCGACGTCCTGGCGCGCGTCGAGCCGCCGGTTCAACGTTTTTGTGTGGAACTTGGGTACCGGCGCGTGCCGATGAATGCCGATGGTGTTGTCGGCAGCCGCACGCAGCGGACCGCTGCCGATCGCGGCGTTTGCGAGCTGGCCGATGCCGGGTGTCGAGAGCGTCGCAAACATCGGATCGGTCGTCGTCAGCAGACGGTCGCGCCATTTGGTATCGCCGTTGCGAAAGCGATACGCCTTCGCGCGCAACATCAGGTGCGGGAAGTCTACGGCCCATTCGTGCGGCGGTAGATACGGACATTTGGTTTCGGCGCACAGGTCGCACAGGTAGCACTGATCGACGACCTTCGTGTAGTCGGCCTTGTCGACGCCGTCGACTTCGAGCGTCGGCGATGCATCTACAAGATCGAACAGCGTCGGAAACGAGTCGCACAGGCTGACGCAGCGACGGCAGCCGTGGCAGATCTCGAACACGCGCTCGAGTTCGCCGTACAACGAGTCTTTTGCGTAGAACTCGGGATTGTGCCAGTCGAGCGCGCTGCGTTTCGGCGCTTCGAGGTTGCCTTCGCGGATGCCTGCCATCGAACCGATCCCCAGTCGCGTTAACGAAAAGTCGCTGTGAAGAAAAAGGGGTCGTGGCTGAACGACCCCTTCATCAGATCGGCCCGCGATTCGGGCCGCACGTTTTGCGACTTCAGGCCATCGCGCCCAACGCTTTCGTGAAGCGATTGGCGTGCGAGCGTTCCGCCTTCGCGAGCGTTTCGAACCAATCGGCGATTTCGGTGAAGCCTTCATCGCGCGCGGTTTTTGCCATGCCCGGATACATGTCGGTGTATTCGTGCGTTTCGCCGGCAATCGCCGCTTTCAGATTGTTCGACGTGCTGCCGATCGGCAAACCGGTCGCCGGGTCGCCCACCGCTTCCATGTACTCGAGATGCCCGTGCGCATGGCCGGTTTCGCCTTCCGCAGTGGAACGAAATACCGCAGCGACATCGTTTTCGCCTTCGACATCGGCTTTCGCAGCGAAGTACAGATAGCGACGATTGGCCTGCGATTCACCGGCGAACGCGTCCTTCAGATTGTTCAGAGTCTTGCTCTTCTTCAGATCCATGGTGTCGACCTCTCTCTTGGCTGTGTGTCTCTTGACCGTCTGACGAGGAAACCCACGTCAACGTGGCAGGGGGGAGTATAAGAGTTATCGCGGCCGGGGGAATTCGAATCTCTGAATGGGTTCGATCGAGGCCGGCTATCAACGCCCTGCAGGACGTCCCTCGATCGAACCCCGCATCAGCGCCGCGAGCTTGCGTTCGGTCGACTCACCGTCACGCGCGTCGAGCGCCGCTGCCGCCGACAGCAGTTCTTCCGTCCGGCGATTCTGACTGAGCTTCATCTTCGCGACGATCGACTCGATGTGGATACGAAACGCGACGATCGCGTCGAGCAATTTGTCGCGCTGCACGGGATCCATCTTGTCGGAATGCCACGGTTGCGGCATTTGCGACTCGTGCCGTGCGCTCAAACGGTTCACGAGATCGAGGCGCGCGGCGCGATCGTCGAGCAACTCGATGCGCCCGCGGACTTCGACGGCAACATAGTTCCACGTCGGCACGAGATTGGTGCCTTGATACCAGGTGGGCGAGATGTACGCATTGGGTCCGATGAAACCGACGAGCAGATCAGTGACGTCGGCGAACTCGCGCCAATGCGGATTCGCGCGTGCGAGGTGGCCGTCGAGCGAGGCGCCGTCGAGGCCGATCAGAAATGGAATCGTACTGATCGAAAGCCGTCCGGAGCTTACGGTCGTCAACGTAGCGAACGGGTACTGTTCGATGAGGTCGAGCTGCGCGGAACGATCGGTCAGCGCGAAATGACTGGGCGTGTACATCCTGGTCGACCGTCAGCCGTGCATGGTCAAGCCGCCGGACACCGACAGCGTCTGCCCCGTGATGTACGCGGCATCGTCACTCAGCAGGAACGCAACCGCGCCGGGATAGTCGTCGGGTTGCGCGAGCCTGCGCATCGGCATCGCGCGTTCGAGCTTCGGCACCACTTGTTCACCCATCGCGCCGTCGGCTGCCATTGCGGCGAGCAGCGGGGTCTCGGTCGGACCCGGGCAGACCGTGTTGATGACGATGCCGTCGCGGATGTGTTCGCGCGCAAGCGTCTTGGCCAATGCGATCAGTCCGCCCTTGCATGCGGAATAAACCGCCTCGCCGGACGACCCGACGCGTCCCGCGTCGGACGCGATGTTGACGATGCGGCCGAACTTGCGTTCGACCATGCCGGGCAACACCGCGTGCAGCACGTTGAGCGCGCCGAACAAGTTGATCTCGACGACCTTGCGCCACAACTGCGGGTCGGTATCGATAAAACGCGCCATACGATCCCAGCCGGCGCAGTTGACGAGACCGGTGATCGGGCCGATGGCTTCTTCGCATCCCGCGACGTTCGTACGCACCTGCGCGTGATCGGTGATGTCGACGACGAACGCTTCTGCGCGGCCGCCGGCGGTGTGAATGGCCCGCGCCGTCTCCCGCGCGGCGTCGCCATTGATGTCCCAGATGCCGAGCGCGGCACCCTCGGCGGCGAGGCGCATGGCGATGGCGCGCCCGATACCGCTCGCGCCACCGGTCACGATGATGCAGCGATCGGTGAGACCGCGCATCACGACGCGTTCCTGCGCGTCCACGACGCGTTCCTGCGCGTCACGCGGCCGTCCGCTTCGCGTCGGTTGCGCGCAGGAACGTAAGAATCAGTGTATCCACTGTGTCGGTTGCTTCTTCCATCAGCCAATGCCCCGCGTTCAATTCGTGCTGTTCGAATTCGCCGTCGATGTATTTCGACTGGGCATCGACGGCGGCGCGACTGACCGCCGGATCCGCGTTGCCCCAGATGAACAAGATCGGCAGTTTGACCTTCGGCGCCGCATCGACAACCGAGAACGCGGCCGGCGCGCGGTACCAGTTCAGCGCCGCCGTCAACGCACCGGGCTCCGCGAAGATCGCCCTGTACTCTGTGCGCTGCACGTCGGACATGTCGCGATACATCACATTGTTCATCAGCGCGAGATGGTTGAACGTCAGCAGCGCTTCAGGCAACCACGGCGTACGAAACAGCAGCATGTAGCGGCTCTTGCGCCGCTGATCCGGGTCGTTGGCGAGTGCGTCGGCGAACGCCGCGATGTGCGGAATCGACAGACTCGTCCACGACAGCAGCGGCTGCGGCCGCGCGATTGCGGCGGCCCAACCCACACCCGCGCCCCAATCGTGGCCGACGAGGTGGAATTCGTTCATACCGGCGGCTTGCGCAACCGCGAACACATCCTCGACGAGCTGTTCGATCGCGTACGCCGCAACGCCATCCGGCCGCGCGCCGGGACTGTAGCCGCGCTGGTCGAATGCGACGACGCGATAACCCTGGTCGGCGAGCAACTCGATCAGCGGCAGCCACATTGCAGACGTCTCCGGGAAGCCGTGCAGCAGCACGACGCCGGGTCCGGCGTTGTCGAGTCCGGCAACGCGCGCGCGAAATTCAAAACCGTTCGCGGGGATACGAACAATGTCCCCTTGTGGGACGAGTCCGGCGCGCGTGGTTGCATCGAGCAATGGCAACGCGGCCGCTTCCGCGCTGTGGTGACGGTCCCGATCCAACGACATTGCACTGCCGAGCGCGAGCACGGCCACCAGCGCAACGATGATCACGATCAGCCCGACGACGAGACGGCGGAACAATCTCACGCAGCTCGCTCCAAGTGTTTTGAGGCGGTCAGCTTAGTGACACGAACCTGGCTTGTCAGCATGCTTGTCAGGGTCTCCGGCTGCGTCGACACTGCACTGGCACAGGAGGATCCGGCATGAAGTTCAAAGCGCTCGCAATCGATCTCGACGGCACGCTGCTGGTCGGTGAACGTATACCCGCAGACAACATCGTCGCGGTGCGCGCGGCGCGCGATGCGGGACTCAAGGTCATCATCGCGACCGCGCGCTGGCACCAGATGGCGCTGCGCGTCGCGAACGAACTGGAAATCTCCGGACCGGTGATCGCGTGTTCCGGCGCGCAGGTCCATCTGGCGGCCGAAGATCGCGACATCTTCGATGAACGACTGCCTGCGGACTTCGTCGCCGAACTCTACAAGCTGTGCGACGGCGAACGCTGCGTCGCAACGGTCACCGTGGCCGATCGCGTGCTGCTGAAACTCGACGGCGAGCCGGATCGCGCCGTGATGCTGCCGGAAATGAGCTGGGTGCGGCAGCTCGCCGGTAGCGCGGATTCGTTGCCGCGGGTTGCCGCGATTCAAGGCGGCCGCGTCAACGCCCGCATTCGTGCGGAACTCGAGCCGCGCTTCAAGGATCGCGTCAACTTTTTCGACTCGATCGGTCCCACCGGCAAGGTCATCCTGATGATCACCGCGGCGACCGCGAGCAAAGGGGCGGCGCTCGAAGCGGCGTGTCGATACCTGAATATAGGTAGCCGCGAAGTCGTTGCGTTCGGCGATGCCGAGAACGACATCGAGATGTTTCGTGTCGCGGGCGCGTCGGTCGCGATGGGTCAGGCGGAGCCCGCAGTGAAGGCGAGGGCGACGACGGTGACGCTACGCAACGACGAAGCCGGTGTTGCGCGCGCCATCGAACGCTTGTTGGCGACCGGTGCGGTCAACGCGTAGCGGGGATCTGCAGATCGCTGACGCGATCCTTCCTCCAGGTCGACGCGGCCGCTTCGGGGCCGTACTCCTGCACGCGTTCGTGCACCGAGTTCAGCGCGTCGTAGATCATTCGCGTTGCATCCGGCACCGACGTGCCGGGCGGCACGCGGACCGCGGGTTGAAAATGCGCCCCCGCCGGACCCGGATGAATTTCGCGCGAACCCTTGGGCCGCAGTTTGTTGAGCCCCGTCAGATAGATCGGCACGACGGGGACGTGCAACTCGGTTGCGAGAATCGACACCCCGTGCCGGAATTTCGACATCTTGCGGCTCGTCGAGCGCGTGCCTTCCGGGAAGATCACGAGGTTGGCGCCGTTCTTGATCAGCCACTTCGGATAATCCAGTGCACGCGAGCCGCCGCCGCGCGTGATCGGAAAGCTGCCCATCGCCAGCGACTGGTACCACGGCTGCATGACCAGTTCCGGGCGTCCTGTGACGAACCAGCGGTCGGCCGCGGCGCCGCAATAGATATTCCACTTGATGCGTTGCGGCAGCGAATGCACCAGCACCAGCGCGTCGAGGTGGCTCGTGTGATTGCCGACGACGATGCACGGTCCGCGAATGTCCTTGAAATGCTCGTGCCCGGTGATGGTCAACGGCTTGCACGCTTCCCCGACGTGGCGCGAATACGCGTGCCAGCGCATCGCCACGCGCGCGACCTTGGCCCACGTGCGGATCTGCCACTCGTGTGGGCCAACGGTACCGGCTTCGCTGGAGATGAGTCGTTGAAACAGCGGCAGGTCGATCGCCGGCAACAGCTTCGTGTCCATCGCGTCGGTCAAGTCCTGGCCGAGGCTCGCGTGATAGGCCCGGAAATTATCGGAGGCTTCGAAGATCGTGCAATGGTCCCATTCGCCGAGAATCTGGAACTCACCGAGGATTTTCGCTTCGCGCGCTTCGAGCCCCTGCCGCAGCCTCAACAGGCTCGTTGGATCGGCCGAGATGCCGCGCAGTGCGTCCGTCGTGAAGCGCGACAACATCACATAGCTGGGCATGCTGTGCTCCGCGTCAGTTATGCCCCGCCCGGGCTTTTGCCGAGCAGCATGTCGACGAACTGTGCCACCGGCATCGCCGGCATCGTCGTCACCTTGATCGTCCCGCGGGCGCCGAGTTCCATCGCGATGCGCGCCATCACTTCGTTGGTGGGCGCCTCGATGATGTTGATGAAGTCGTAGCCGCCGAGCACCGCGTACTGACTCGTCACGCGTGCACCCATCGACTCGACCTCCTTGTTGACCTCACCGAGACGTTCGGGTCGTTCTTTGAGTGTCTTGCGTCCCTCGTCAGTCAGGTTGCTGAACATGATGTATGTGGCCATGTCTCGTCCCCTTTATTCCCCTCATTCGTGTCGTTGACTGTACGCGGATCGGTATGTGGCGTCACCCGCTGTACCCCCGCGCCGACCCAGGGCTACCATGCGTTTTTTCCAGCGGGAATTTTTTATGTCCGGCACGGACCGACGATGAAGGCCGCAGTGTTTTCGGGTCCCGGCGCGTTGAACGTCGTTGATCGCAAGATGCCCGAACCCGCGCCGGGTTGGGTTCGCATCGGTGTGACGGCCGTGGGTATCTGCGGCAGTGATCTGCATATCTTCGGCGCCACGATCGGTGATCCGAAGGGATTACAACCGGGCCATGAAGTTGCCGGTGTCGTCGACGCGCTCGGTGATGGCGTGACGCTCGCCACCGGCACGTGCGTCGCGCTCGAGCCGCTCACGTCGTGCGGCCATTGTTTTCAATGTACGACCGGTCATCGCAACCGGTGCGCGGAGCATCGTTTGTTCGGCGTCACCGCGCGCGGCGGCATGGCCGAATATCTCACTGTGCCGCTCGATTGTGTGCACCAGTTGCCCCGTGATCTGAACGCCAATGTCGCGGCGCTGGCGGAACCGATGGCGGTGTGTGTGCGCGGCACGCGCCGCGCGCAGATCAAACTCGGCGACCGCGTTGCCGTGCTCGGCGCCGGCACCATCGGGCTGTTGTCGGTGCTGACAGCGCGTGAAGCCGGCGCGAGCGAAGTGTTCGTGACGGCGCGGCACCCGCAGCAACGCGCGCTTGCACAATCGCTCGGTGCGACGCGCGTGTTCGCAACCATCGATGAGATGATCGCTGGCATCGGACCACAGTCGATGGATGTGGTCGTCGAAACCGTCGGCGGCAAATCGGATGCGTTGACCGAAGCAGTCAGCGTCGTCGGCCGCGGCGGCACAATTGCGATGCTCGGCGTGTTCGAAGGTTCGCCACAAATTCCCGGACTACCGTTTGCGGACCGCGAACTGACGCTGGTCGGTTCGTACTGTTATGGGCGCGACGCACGTGTCGGCGATTTCGCGCACGCGACGACGCTGGTCGTGAAATACCGCGGCGTACTGCCGCAGCTCGTCACGCACCGCTTCAAGCTCGACGAGGTCGCGCGCGCGTATGCGGCCGCCGGCGACAAGACGACTGGCTCGATCAAAGTCCAGATCGAACCGTAGAGGGTGGAGATGGCTGTTCATTGCGCCGGACACGCCGTTCGAACGGCCGTCGCACGGCACGTGGCCCGACAACACGCGCAACCGCGGCGATGTCCGCGTGCCGGCGGGTGACGCCGTCAGCGGCGGTCGCGTGGATCTCGGCGCTTTGGCGACCGAAGTTCCTCGTGAGGCTGCCGCGACGACCTGTCCGAACGGCAGGCGATTCATGACGAGTTGAAAGACTCTCAACCACCCATCAAAAAGCTAAAACAATGGCGGACCCTGCGAGCGCTGCATAGATCACCACCATAAAGCCGACCACGCCGCCACCCACAGCGGCTATGGTTCGACCGGCGTTCAGTCGCTTCGACGTCAGTCCGACCACATCGTCGATGGGCACCGATGCTTGATCGCCGACTTGAGTGGTCCCGACGATGGCATCGTTCGCGAGTTGCTCAAAGCGGAAGAACACCTCTTTCCCTTCGTTGGTGAAGATGGTGACGTCACGTCCCTTTTGAAGATACTTTCCCGCCCTGATCTGCGCCTGTAGATCCTCCGGCGTGGTATCCACGCGCTGTACCGACGTGCAGCCGAATTGGAGCAGGCCTATTGCAAGAATAATCGTCGTGACTCTGAACATGGACCCTCCCGGGTATCGCTGTGCCGGTCAAATCTAGGCTCGCGAGCCAGTGGGAGTCCTGAGGATGTGGTTAACCTTGGGTGAAGATTCCTTCAAAAGCCGTTGGGGCCGGCCTTTTCACCGTTGGAATAGAATTCTTCGTGCCCATTGGCGGATCGGCACCCCGGCAGCACTTGGTCGATGCGGTGTGTTGTGCCGGACCATCCGCGTCGGTGTCGTTCCGACAAAGCGCATCAAAGAAATGAGCTGCTTCGCCCATACCCGATGAGGGATGGCGCGAGCGAGCCTACATGGACGTATTTACGGCGCGTCCGGCGCAGCGATCATCCGCCGCGTTACGTCTCGACGACGTAGCGCCCCGGGGCCGGGTACAGCGACGGATACTTGTTCGAGCCGAGCAAACTCGGCGCCTGGATCCGCTCGCCCGCGTGGTCCGCGAGCCATCTGAACCAGTGTTCGCGCCAATCGCCCTTGGTCTCGCGCGCCCGTTCGAGCCATTCGTCCGCATCGGCCGGCAATGCGTCGGCCATCCAGTACTTCAGATGTTTGTTGTCGCCGCGGGCGCTGATCGTCTGGGTGTGATTCTGGTTGGTCAACACGAATTCGACGTTGCCGCCAAAGAGCTGCGTGGAACGGTACGCGCCTTTCCACGGCGTGATGTGATCGGTGCTGCCGGCCATCAGATAGACGTCGCAGCGCACGTCCTCGAGGTTGATGCGCTTGCCCGCTGCGAGCAGCTCCCCCTTCGCGAGTTTGTTGGCGTGCGACAGATCGAGGAAGTCTGAATACAGTCCCACCGGCAAGCGTGTGTAGTCCATCGACCAGAACAGCAGCGGGTGGGTCGGCGGATCTTCGCCGAGCAGATAATTGCTGCGAAAGAAGTTCATGACGTTTTCTTCGGGCCGCAACCACGCGAACATCTCGAACACGTTCTTCTCGTCGAACACACCTTCGCTCTTCACGCGCGCTTTTTGCGTCGTCACCGAACGCTCACTGACGAAGAGGCCGAAGTCCGAGTCGAGCGGTCGGTTGTCGAGAATATTGATGAAGAGCGTGAGCGTCGCGAGCCAGTCGTCGCCGCGTGATGCGAGGATGCCGGCGGCGACGGCGGTGGTGAGTCCGCCGGCACAAACGCCGATCAGATTCACCTTTGGTTGGCCGCTGATTTCGCGCGCGACCGCGACTGCCTGGATGACGCCTTCGGCGTAAGTATCGAGTCCCCAGTTGCGTTGTTGTTGCGTCGGGTTGCGCCAGCTGACCGCGAATACCTGGATCCCGGCGTCGAGCAGTTTCTGGAACAGACTGCGGTCGGGCGTCAGATCGCCAAGGTAGAACCGGTTCACCTGACTGAATACATAGACGAGCGGAATCGCGTGGACGTCCGGTGTCTTCGGCGTGTACTGGATCACCTCGAGCAATTCGCTGCAGAACACGATCGAGCCCGCGCTCGCTGCGACATCGACGCCCACTTTGTACGCGTTCCTGTCGGCCACCGCGGGGTAGCCGTGGTTGTGGCGCACGTCGTCGACGTAATTGCGCAACCCCTTCATCAAGCTCTCGCCGCGCGTTTCCCACGCCTTGCGCAGCGCTTCGGGATTGCCGGCGAGCGTGTTCATCGGTGCGGCGAGGTCTTTCATGATGTCGAGCATGAAGCGGGCGCGTTCGTGCTCCAGTGCGTCGAAATTCGAGCGCGCGAGCCATGCGTCGATCGAGCGTCCCCACGCGAGATAACCCTGGCCCATGCGACGGAACAGCGGGTTGTCGCGCCATGAGTCGTCGGCGAAGCGCGAGTCCTTCGGGGCCGGCTCGATCCCGCTGCTGCCGAACGTGATGCCGACGAGATCCCGCAGCAGTTGCCCGGCGGTGTCGATGACGGCGCGCGGTTGTTGCGTCGCGCGGTCGACGATGAGTTGCAACGACTCGAGCATCGCACGTCGATCGAGCGCGAGTGCTGCGGTCAGCGCGATTCCATCGCGAATTTCGCCGATTCCTTCGGCGCCATCGGGACGGATATCGGCTGCTGTGGCCATCGAGTTCGACTCCGCGAGAGGGCCGGTCAGTCTGCCGAAGCGGCGATGACCAGGCAATGACGGCTCAGCCGCGCGGCTTGTCCAATCGCTGCGCGACGATTCTGAAGACCTGCGGATTCGCCCCGAAGCCGATGTGTGAACTCTCGACTTCGATGCTCTCGACGTCGGGGTTGGTCGAGTCGATCGCCGCCCGCCAGGCGACGACACCGTCGGTCTTGCTGTACAGCGCCGTGATCGGCACCTTGATCGGCGTCGCTTCGCGCCGGCGGATCAACGCGCGCATCTGTGCATCTGTCAGGCCGGTACTGGCTTGCACGAGCCGCCCGATGCTGGTCGCACCCGGTCCGCCCTTGACGGGCGTACCCAACGTAATCACCTGACGCACGAGGTCCGGGCGGGCACGGGCGATTTCGCGCGCGATCATGCCGCCGCGGCTCCAGCCGACGAGATTGACGCGCTGGTCGTGGCCGCGGTTCAACGTCACGGCGCGTTCGATCAGTCGTTCAATCAGCGGTTGCCCGGGACCGGTGTTACGCCCCATGCCCCAGCCGGTGACGGCGTAGTCGAGATCTTCGAGGAAGCGCCGCAGGACCCACGTCGAATTGTCGTTCGCCCCGAAGCCCGGCAACACGATCACCGGGCGTTCGTTGCCGCGCGGCGCGTTCATCCGCAACAGCGGCAACATCAGCATCAGTGATGCGAACTCGCCGCCGGCACGCGCTTCGAGAAACTGGTGCAGCATCGGCGGGGGTGCGATGGACTCATGGTCGGTACTCATGTCACCGAAGATACGCAATCAATCGCGGATTGTCCCAAGGTCCATAAGTCGGACGATCCGAGGAATTCTTCGATGACACCGACGTCGACCCGAGTCGATACTCCCCGCGATTCGACTTGGGGGGTCGAATCGGGGCCGGGTCCCAACCATCAACTGAACCGGACTGCAGCATGATGAAAGACAACTCACCGAATGATCTCGTGCCGCTGACTGACGTTTGGACGCTGATCACCGCGTTCACCGATGCGATGAACCTCCGTCACCTGCAAGGCGAACTCTACGGAGAATCGCTTGATCTGGTACGACAGCCTCAAAGCGACCTTCAACGCTCCAGAGAGCCGGTCGTATGCGATGACGTGGGCGAACGGGCGCGACCGCGCCGGTGAGTCGATTGCGCAGATGAAGTGACGTTCGCGATGGGTTAGAGGCCGTCGTTTACCAAATGCTCACTAGCTTTGCATTGCAAAGTACTTTCCACTAACGTAGGTTGCCGACCGTCCGGCAAGGCAACGCGATGAACAACTCAGAACCGACTCGAACGCACGATCACGCG